>NZ_ASSI01000144.1:0-38814 GCF_000466765.1 Burkholderia sp. AU4i
CGGCGCGGGCGGTGCCGGCGGCGCGCCGGGCATGCCGAATCTGGGCGTGTCGGCGCAGCAGGCGCTGCAGGCGAGCCAGCCTTCGATCCGCAACCTCGGGTATGCCGCGCATGCGATCGCCGCGCAGATCGCCGCGCAGCAGAATGCGGCGGCTGCGGCGGCGAAGCTGCCTTCGACCGTGCCGAACGGGTTGACGCCGGGCGGGCTGCAGGTGGCGGCCGGCGGGTCGAGCGATACGAACAACCCCGTGCTGTGGTTCAACGCGAATGCGCCGACGCAGAATGTCGACAGTAGCGGGCACGTGAACGTCGATGTCAAGCAGACCGGGCAGAACGCGGTGCTGACGTGGGAGACGATGAACGTCGGCCGGCAGACGACGCTGAATTTCGATCAATCGGGCGGCACGCAGACGAACGGCGCGAACAACTGGGCCGTGCTGAACCGGATCAACGATCCGAGCGGCAGGCCGAGCCAGATTCTCGGCAACATCACCGCGCAGGGCGCCGTGTACGTAATCAACCGCAACGGCGTGCTGTTCGGCGCCGGATCGCAGGTCAACGTGCATTCGCTGGTTGCTTCGTCGCTGAACCTGCTCGACATGAAGAACCAGCTCGTGCCAACGCCCGCGGGCATCGTCGCGAGCAACCAGCAGTTCCTGAGCCTGCCGGCGGGGACGACGGGCGGGCTGGCTTATCCGCAGTCGGGGAGTTCGAGCGGAACGGCCGGGGACGGGGGCAAGCCGAACGAGGTGCTCGGGCTCGGTAGTCAGGCGCTGCTGAGCGGTGCGTATCAGCCGCCGGGCGACGTGACCATCGAGCAGGGCGCGTCGATCACGACGCACACCAACGGCACGGCCAGCGACGGCGGTTTCGTGCTGGTCGCCGCGCCGAACGTGACGAACGCGGGCAGCATCGCGGCGACGTCGGGACAGGTCGTGCTGGCGGCGGGCGTGGGGGTGAGCCTGCGGCCGAACGGAGCCGGAACGTTGGGCAATCCGCAAGTGCTGCTGCCGGAGCTGAGCGGGCAGATCGTGACCGTCGACCCGGCCACCGGCGCGTCGATCGACGTCACGCCGGCCGGCACGCTGACGAACACCGGTATCGTGCAGGCTGCGCGAGGCAACGTGAACCTGCTCGGCAGCCGCGTCGCGCAGAACGGCGTGGTGGGCGTGACGACGAGCGTGAACACGCCGGGCACGATCACGATCTCGACGGCGGACGAATATGCGTCGAACAATCCGCTGGGCAATCCCTATACCGGCTCGACGCCGGTCACGGGCGGCCCCGGCGGCGGCGACAACGTCAATCGCGCCGGTCTGCTGAGCTTCGGGCCGGGATCGGTGACGACCGTGCTGCCCGACAACAACGGCCAGACCGCGACGTCGACGCCCGGCACGACCTTCACGCCGGGCGGCATCGCGATGACGGCCGGCTCCGTCTGGTTCCAGGGCGGCTCGCTGATCGAGGCGCCGGGCTCGAACGTGTCGGTGACGGCCTATGCGCCGTCGGTCGTGACGAACCAGGTGTCGGGCCAGACCGCGGTGCCGGGCCGCATCTACGTGGACGACGGCGCGACGATCGACGTGTCGGGGCTGGCGGACGTGCAGGCGCCGATTTCGCAGACGCTCGTGACGGTCGACCGGATCGGCCAGAACGAACTCGCCGATTCGCCGCTGCTGCGCAACAGTTTCCTGTTCGGGCTGAAGGGCGTGGTCGTCGACAGCACGCTGTCGGGCACGCGCAGCGACGGCGTGCAGTGGGTCGGCAGCCCGATCCTGAATCTGTCCGGCTATGTGAACCTGATTCCGCGTACCGTCGACCAACTGCTGACCAACGGCGGCACGATCACGCTGTCCGGTAACGAGGTGATGACCGCGACCGGTTCGTCGATGAACCTGAACGGCGGGTACGTGCACTACGACGGCGGGATGGTCAATACGACGCGGCTCGTCGACGCCAACGGCGCGATCGTGCCGATCGGGCAGGCGAGCCCGTACGATCGCTATGTCGGCATTGCCGGGCAGTTCGTCGAAAGCCATCCGCGCTGGGGTGTGACGAAGTCGTGGTTCAACCCGCTGCAGACGGGCGGCACCTACCAGTCCGACACCATCGTCGGCGGCAACGCGGGCACGCTCGACCTGTTCGCGTCGCAGGCGCTGGTGCTCGACGGCGACATCAGCGCGCAGGCGTTCGGCGGTGCGAAGCAGATGCAGGGCAACAGCCTGCCGTCCGGCGGCACGTTCAACCTGGGGGCCGATCCGAAGCTGGCCGGCACTGCGCTGGCCGGGATGACGTGGAACAGTGCGGCGAACACCGCGTCGCTGCCGCTCAATGCGCTGTCGGGACTGACGATCCTGCAGGACTCGGCACCGCAGTTGAGCGCGCTGATGCCGGGTTTCTCGATCGACACGCCGCTCGACAAGGGGGCGCCGCAATCGCTGGCCGCCAACGATCCGAACAATCTGCCGGCGACGCGCGTGGTACCGGTCGCGACGCTGAACAACGGCGGGTTCGCGAACCTGAACGTGACCGAGGACAAGAACGCGGGCAAGGGCATCGTGGTGGCGCAGGGCGCACAGCTGAACCTGCAACCGGGCGGTTCGATCTCGCTCAACAGCCCGGCGGTCGGCGCCGACGTGACCGTCGCGGGGCGCCTGTCCGCGCCGTCCGGTTCGATTTCGATCACGAGCGGCGGCAATGTGGTCGTCGGGCCGCAGGGCGCGCTCAGTGCGGCCGGCCAGTGGGTGAACAACGACGTGCAGGCCGCGCCGGGCACGACGCCCGGCAACAGCCAGTTCATCAACGGCGGCAGCATTTCGCTGTCGGCGAGGGAGAATGCGACGTTCGTGAACGGCACCGCCGTGGATGCGACAGGATCGATCCTGCTGCAACCGGGCAGCGTGCTCGATGTGTCGGGCGGCGGCGAAATGCTCGCGAACGGCCAGTTGCTGATACAGAACGGCGTGCCGGCCGGGCGCGGCGGCAACGTTGCGTTGCAGACCTATGCGGTGCCGGCGGGCGGCGCGCAGTTCGGTCATACGAACGACGGCGGCGCGAACCTGCCGGACATCCAGCCGACTGCCGGCACGATTGCGATGGGCGGCACGATCCTGAGCGACGGTTTCTCGGGGGGCGGGACGATGACCCTGGGCGCGCTCGGCTTCCGGATCGGTGGAGACAAGGCGGCAGCGGCGCCGTGGGACGTGTATTTGCCCGAGAATTTCTTTGCGCAACAGGGCTTCGGCAAGTACGTGCTGAACGCGTACTACGACTCGACCATCGCGCCGGGCGCGACGGTTGCGCTCACGCAGAGAAACCTGCTTCCCGACGCGCTGGCGCTGCAGCAGACGGGTTCGGGCGCGAGCTTGTCCGCGGGCGGCCTGACGACGGTCGGCCAACTCGATGCGTATCACCGGCAGCCGACAGGGCTCGTGCTGACCGGCGGTAACGTCGTGTCGTGGCTGACGGCGGCAAACAACGGCGCGGTGCCGTCGTATCCGGGCGTGACCGGTGCGGTGACGCTGTCGTCGGGGGCATCGATCCACGCGGACGCCGGTGCAGGCATCGTGCTCGCATCGCCGAAGCAGGTGACCGTGCTCGGCTCGGTGGTCGCGCCGGGCGGGGCGATCGTACTGAGCGCCGATACCGGCACCACGGCCCCTCAACCGGGCCAATTCAATGTCTTCACGCCAAGCAACAGCCGATCCGCGTGGCTCGGGTCGGACGCAACGCTCGACGTATCCGGTGTCGCGCTCGCCAATCCGCTTGCCGCGCCGGTCAAGATCGGTGGAACGACCGTCGTGCCGAATACCGGCAAGGTTCTGCCTGGCGGTTCGGTGACGCTGTCGAGCGATGCGGGCTATGTGGTGACGCAAGCCGGGTCGAAGATCGACGTGTCGGGCGTGTCCGCGAACTTCGACCGATTGCAGGCGAACGGCACCTATGCGTCGCAGCCCGTGTGGAGCGATGCGGGCTCGATCACGCTGGCGCCCGCGTACGGCCTCTTTGCGGACGGGACAATGGCCGGCCATGCCGGCGCGTCGCAGGCGCGCGGCGGTACGCTGACGATCCTGCCGCGGGCGAACAGCAGTGCGCCCGGTGCGACGGCGCTCGTCGTGCAGCAAAGCGGGATGCTGTTGCCCGCGGGGCTTGCGCCGGGCAAGGATTTTCCGACGCCGATCGATCCGACCACCGGGTTGCCGACCGGATTGCCCACCGGCGTGATCCAGTTCGCCGTCGATCGCCTGAACGATTCGGGAATCGCGAATCTCGTGCTGGGCGATGGCACGCCATCCCCGTTCGCGGCGCCGCCGATCGCGTTTGCCGGCAACGTGAACCTGACGCTGCCCGAATCCGTCACGCTGAATACCGGCCGGATCGCGGCGATCGGGATGGATCAGCTTTCGACGCTGCTGTCGACCCCTGCGAAGCCGGCGGGTGGCAACTCGGCGCTCGCGGACCTGCTCGCCCAGCCGCCGGCCGTTCCGCTCGGCACGACGGTGACGATCAGCGCGCCGTACGTCGCATTTGCCGGCCCGATGGCCCCTTCGGGGACACCCGCCTTCACGCCGGTCGCCACGCGTTCCGACGCGACGCTGAACGTGAATGCGTCGTTCGTCGATCTGCGCAACCAGTTCCAGCTCAACAATATCGGGCAGGCGAATTTCACCAGCAGCGGCGACATCCGTCTGAGCGCTTCCAATCCATCGGGCAAGGGGCTGTCGCCGGGCGTGCTGTACACGCCAGGCAACGTGACGTTCAACGCGGCGAGCCTGTATCCGGCGACCGGCAGCACGTTCATCGTCGATGCGGTCGGCCCGGTCGATTCGACCACCGGCAAACCCGCGCCGACCACCGTCACGTTCGGCACGACCGGTGTGTCCGGCACGCCGCTGTCGGCCGGCGGCACGCTGCTCGTCGATGCAACGAACATCGTGCAGGGCGGCACCGTGCGTGCGCCGTCCGGCACGATCGTGTTCGGCGTCGGTGACCCGACGAACAGCGCCACGCAGAGTCAGTTCGGCAACCTGCTGCTCGTGGCGACGGATTCGGTGACCTTCGCGAACGGCAGCGTGACGTCGGTTTCGAACGGCGGTTCGATCATTCCTTACGGTACGACGGTCGATGGCGTCGAATGGCAATTCAATCCGATCGCTGGCACGACGGCGTCGGACCTGATCGCGCCGCCAGCGAAGTACATCGGGGTCAACGGCACCAGCGTCGCACTCAACAAGGGCGCGACGATCGACCTGTCCGGCGGCGGCGACCTGCAGGCCGCCGAATGGGTGCCCGGCACGGGCGGCACGCGCGACGTGCTGTCGCAATACAACGTGAGCTATGCGAGCGGCAAGGGCGCGACGGCGGTGCCGGTCAATGCGGGCGGCGGGAACGTCTATGCGATCGTGCCGGGCACGCAATCGCCGGTCGCAGCCTACGATCCGCTGTTCGCGCAGACCGTGCAGCCGGATGTCGCCAGCAACGGCACGCCGACGACCAAGACCGTGACGCTGGGCGTCGGCCAGGCCGGGTTGAACGACGCGATCGGCAAGGCCGTGTACCTGTCCGGCGTGCCGGGACTCGCGCCCGGCTATTACACGCTGCTGCCGGGCAAGTATGCGACGCTGCCCGGCGCGTACCGCGTGACCGTGTCGGCGACGACGGGCAACGTCGTGCCGGGCGCGTCGCAGGTGCTGCCGGACGGCACCGTCATGGCGGCCGGGTATTTCGCCGATGCGGTGACGGGCGGCCGCAGCGCGACGCCGACGCTCTTCAACGTGCAGTCGGGCGCGACGTGGCAGCAGTATTCGCAGTACACGCTGAAGGGCGCGAACGACTTCTTCACCGCGCAGGCCGCGAAGCAGGGCAACGTGACCCCGCCGCTGCCGGTGGATGGCGGCCAGCTCGTGCTCGCCGCGACGAAGGCGCTGACGCTTGGCGCGACGCTCAACGCGGCGGCCGGCCCGGGCGGCGCGCCGGCGGAGGTCGACATCGCGTCGCAGGACATCCAGATCACCGGCAGCGGCAGCGCCGCATTGCCCGGCTATCTGCAGATCGGCGGCGATGCGCTCGATTCGCTGAATGCCGGCAGCCTGCTGATCGGCGGCACGCGCGCGGCGACGACCAAGGGCGTGACGATCACGCCGATCGCGAACAGCGTCGTGGTGTCGAACGACGGGAATTCGTCGCTGAAGGGGCCCGAGATCCTGCTCGTGACTAAAACCGACGCGAGCGACACGGATCCGAGCGCGGCGAACGGTTTGCGCGTGGACGCGGGTGCATCGATCACGGCGGCGGGCGACTACCCGGCGGCGAAGGACCAGCCGATCACGATCGCCGGCGACGGCGCACTGCTGCGCGTGTCGAATGGCGCGATGGCGCCGCTCACGCGCACGGGTGGCACCGGCACGGGGCTGCTGACGGTCGGTGCAGGCGCGACGCTGTCGGGCGGCCAGGCGCTGATGCTCGATTCCTCGGGCAACCTGAAGGTCGATCCGAGCGCGGTGCTGTCCGGGAAAGCGATCACTGTGGATGGTTCGGCGATCACGTTCACGAACGCGAGCGGCGCGGCCGCGGCGGCGCTGCCGGGTTTCGTGATCGATCCGGCGGGCCTGGCGCAACTCGCCAACGCCGATCTCGTGTCGCTGCGCAGCTACGGTGCAATGGGCTTCGTCGGCGACGTGAGCGCGACGTTCGGCACGCGCGTCGACCTGAGCGCGGGTACGTTCACCAGCGACGGCGGCCGCGTGACGCTGAACGGACAGCAGATCGCGTTCACGAACGAGACGGGCGCGGCGAACGGCACCGTCACGCCGGGCAGCGGCGTGCTGACGGTCAACGCAAAAGAGATCGACTTCGGCGCGGGCACGAAGACGCTGAGCGGATTCTCGTCGGCGAACCTGACGGCGACCGGCGGCATCGTCGGGCAAGGCACCGGGACGTTCGATTTCGGGGCGCTGCCGGTGACGCTCAACGCGCCCGTGTATCTGGCCGATACGAGCTCCGCGTCGACCGTGAAGACGACCGGGGCGCTGACGTTGAGCGGCGCGGCCGGCACCGCGTTGACGAATACGCCGGTCGGCGGCGCATGGAAATTCGTTGGCGGCACGCTTGCCGACAACGGTGCGACGATCGCGGCGCCCGCCGGCAACGTGAGCCTCGAGGCGACCACCGGCAACCTGACGATCGGCGGCGGTTCGACGGTCAGTTCGGCGGGCGTGTCGAAGCAGTTCTTCGACGTGACGCAGTACGCGCCGGCCGGTTCGATTATCCTGACCGCCGATGCGGGGACGGTCGACGTGCAGCCGGGTGCGACGCTCGACTTCTCGGGCGCGAAGGGGGGCGGCGCGGCTGGCAGCCTGACGCTGTCGGCGCCGAAGCAGGTCGCGAGCCTGAACGGCACGATCAAGGGCGGCGCGACGAACGGCTACGCGGGCGGCTCGCTGTCGCTCGACACGGGCGGCGCGGCCGACCTCGATTCGCTCGCGAAGACGCTCGCATCGAGCGGCGTGAACCAGTCGATCGACATTCATACGCGGTCGGGCAACCTGACGCTGTCGGCGGGCAATGCGCTGACCGCGCGGGCGGTGTCGCTGACGGCCGACGGCGGCGCGGGCAACGCGTCGGATACGGCGAACGGCAACGTGAACGTGCTGGGGACGATCGATGCGTCGGGCAAGGCGGGCGGGCAGATCAGCCTGTACGGCAAGAGCGGTGTCGACATCGAGGGTTCGCTGCTCGCGAAAGCGACCGATGCGAGCCAGCGCGGCGGCAAGGTCGCGATCGGCACGAGCGCGACGTTCGATCCGGCCGTAGCCGATCCGTACAACGCGACTTACGGCTACGAGAATGTATCCGCCGCGCAGTCCGGGTTGATCCGGCTCGGCTCGAATGCGTCGATCGACGTGTCCGGCGGTACGCCGGGCGGCACGCTCGACGGCACGGTCAATTTCCGTGCACCGCTGCTGCGCGACGGCACGGTCAATATCGCGCTCGATGGTGGCGGCGTGCATGGTTCGCGCAAGACGACCGTCGAGGCGTATGCGGTGTGGAGCGCAGCGGATGCGACGACCGGCTCGCAGCATTTCGACGGCCTCATCGATCCGGCCGGCTGGTACGACGGCAGTGGCCATCTGCTTGCCGGAACGTTCACGGTGCCGGGCAGCACGCCGGCGACGTACAGCTATACGCCTGGCGGCGCAGGCGGCGGAACGCTCGTCAACAACGCGACCGGCGAGTCGACGGCGGTCACCGAGGATCAATTGCGCAACGGGATTTCCGGCAGCGGCTTTACCGGGCTGACAGGTGCGTATTTCGTCGCAGGGGCCGCGAATGCCGATCATGTCGCGTTCTATGGATATCGCGCCGACGGTTCCGGTACGTCGCCGGGCACGTTGATGGCGTTCGTTCAGCATGGCCCGGATGGCGTCGCCGGCCAGTTCGCCGGTGCATCGCTGCAGAATTTCAGCGTCGTGCCGGGCATCGAGCTCGACAATCCCGGCAATGCGGTCAACGGCGGCAATATTTCGGTGCTGTCGAACTGGAACCTCGGCGCGGGCGCACCGAACAATAGCGGCAGCATCACACCCGATTTCCGCTATCGGTCGACGATCGCGCCGACGCTGACGTTCCGCGCGGCGAACGATTTCGATGCGTACGCAAGCATTTCGGACGGGTTTTATCAGAGCCAGGTCGCGTCGATTCTGGGCGGGGTGGGGCCGGTTACGGCAACCGGTACCTACACGGACGCGAAGCAGAAGTTCGATCAGCTTGTGTCGATCGATGATCCGACGCAGGTGACGGTGTCTTTTAACGATGGAGCCACGGCGAACCTGACGGCGCTCGATCCGAATGCGACGCTCGCCTCACCGCTAATGGGTCAGACGGCCGGCTATTACTCTGCGTATTTGTCATATACCGGAGCTTGGCAACAGGATATCGAGGCGTGGACGTCGCCGGACACGGCATCGAATTACGTTGGGCACATCCTGCCGGTCAGGCCGTCGACGACGCCGGCGCCGGTGCTGGCTGATTTCGCCACATACTCGGATTATCTGACCGCCTATTGGGGGCCGGACCTGACAGGCGCCAAGAGCTCGACATCGTATCTGTATGGGTACTCTCGCGCGTCGGTAATCCGATTCGGGACGCCCGCTGCGCCTACGCCTCCGGTCGGGTTACAACCCAATTCGGGCAATTCTGCCCAAGCGGCGTACTTGGCAGACTATTCAAACTACATGCTGGCGTACTCGGACTACTTCAATAATCGATGGCCTAGTCTTTTCGCACCTAGAAACTCCTACAACATGTTCTATGCACCGATCGCACCCGCATCGGTGCCAGACACAGGCATCGTCAACATCGGTGCATTGCCCGGTAACGCGGTAGCCAACGTGCCGACGCCAAACAACCCGATGCCGGTAGCTTTCGCGACCTTGCTTGGCGGTGGTAGCTCGTCATACCGGATCGTGTCGGGTGCCGATGTGCAGAGTGCGAATCCGCTCGCATTGCAACCGGTTTCGACGCTCACGAATGCAGGGGCGACCTCAGCCGGTACCGGCAATGTGACGCTGAGCGGGCATACCGGCTACGTCGACAGCAACGGTCTGACACTCGTCGAGCCCGTAACGATCCGCACCGGCACGGGATCAATCGATGTGGCGGCCGGCAACGGAGTGTCGCTGTTCGATACGAACAAGACAGCCGATTCGTCAACCTTGATCGTTCCTGGCGTGATCTACACGGCCGGTGCGCCTGCTGCAGGGGCGCCATCGGTGGGTACTGCCGTTGCGATTGCCCATGCTCCGAGTGGCGGCCTGCAAGACGTCCTGATTACACCTGCCGTGAATCCCGATTCGGCCGGTGATATCACGATTCACGCGCAGGGTGATATCGATGGCATGCAAAGCGTGATCGATACGAAAGGAGCCGTGACAGGGAGCACGGGTAACGACATTGGCCAATACTGGTGGCAGTGGATGCAGATTACCGCGGGGAAAACAACCGACGGTCAAGTTGTTGTCGCGCCGCTGACCCGAACCTCGATCGACTTCGGCGCATTCGACCAAGGCGTAATGAGTGTCGGCGGTAATGTATCGATCAGCGCCGGTGGCAATATCTCGGATCTCGCCGTATCGTTGCCGACCACGTGGTACCTGAACGGCAGCGGCAAGCCTGTCACCGTCGGTGGAGGAAATCTGACCGTACGCGCAGGTGGAGACATTCTGAGCGGTGACTATTTCGTTGCGAAGGGAGCCGGCACGATATCGGCTGGCGGTCGCATCGGGTCCGATATTTCCATCGCACCTCGTGTGCTCGGCGCTGGTCCGATCGACGTGTCGACGGTGCTTGCGACTCAGGACGGCATATTCGACGTTACCGCACGTCAGGGTGTGGGGATTGGCGCGGTATTGAATCCGTCTTATTCAAGCAGCTTTTTTCAGAGCGGTGGACAGCCGACCGGTGTCATCAATCTTTCGAGCTATGGCCAGTATCCCGACAATCAGGTCTATTCCCCGACTTCGGCGGTCAATGTGCTGTCCACGACCGGCGACGTTCAACTCGGCGCGCTCGGAGGAGCGTTGACCGGTGCAAATGGCGTGTTGCCTGCGAGCCTCGGCATGACCGCATTCGACGGTGCAATCGACATCCAATCCGGAGGCGTTCTCTATCCTTCGGCAGTCGGTCAGTTGAACTTGATCGCGGGTCAATCGGTGTACCTGTCCAATGTATCGGCCACGCGGATCGACGCAGCATTGCCGAAAACGTTCGGTCTATCGGACGCCGATCCATCGCAGATGCCGTCGCCGACGAATCCGAGCTTGACACCGAATATCCCGGCGTTGACGAATACGACGCTTGCAGCTCATGCGCTGAATCCGCTTCACGGTGCAGATTTGCAGCCTGTGCGCGTTTACAGCTTGAACGGAAGCATCGTCAATGGCGGGATAAATACATCAGTTACCGGCGACGGCTTTTACCAGAATCTCGTCACGTTTTCGGTCGACAAACCCGCGCTTTTGCAGGCCGGGCAGGACATCGTCAATCTGGCGTTCTGGGGGCAGAATCTGCGCAGCTCCGATGTGACGCGCGTCGTGGCGGGGCGGGGCATTTACGATACGCCGATTTCGACGACCACCGGTGCGGTGCCGGTACTGTCGCTTGGCGGACCGGGATGGTTCGATGTTCAGGCTGGACGTAATATCGGCCCGCTGACGAGTCAAGCCGAGTTGTATAACCGGAAGGTCAACGTGGGCGGACTCGCGCACCTTTTCACCGGCATCGATGCAGTCGGAAACGCGAACAACCCGAATCTGCCGCACGAGAGTGCGAGCATCAATGTGCTGTTCGGCGTAGGCCCAGGCATCGATCTTCCCGGCTTCGTCTCGACCTACGTCGCGCCGGGCAGTTCGGTTGCCGGCGTACCGAGCGCAACGCCCGCACTGATTGCATTCATGGAGCAGTACGACGCGGGAATTGGCGTCGACACGGGCCTGCAGGCCGACAAGGATGCGGCGCTGGCGAAGGTTGGCCGGCTGACGGCCGACGAAGCGTGGAAGCAATTCCAGGCGTTGCCGTCGTACGTTCAGCAACTATTCGCGGAGAAGGTGCTGTTCGGCGTGCTCGCGCAAGTCGGTGCCGACTTCAACGATCCTGCGAGCCGATACAGCGGTCAGTACGCAAGAGGCTATCAGGCGATCAACACGCTGTTTCCGGCTTCGTTCGGCTATACCGCGAACAATCTGGGCGGTGGCTCGAATGGTGCGAACAAGCAGGTCGCTACCGGCGATCTCGACATTCGCAGCACGACGATCCAGACGCAGCAAGGCGGTGATGTGACGATCCTCGGTCCCGGCGGGCAGGCGCTCGTCGGCAGCACGACGGCGCCGCCGCAGATCGTCGACAGCACCGGAAACGTAGTGGCCGGCCCCGGCACGATGGGGATCCTGACGCTCGAGAAGGGGAACGTCGACATCTTCACGGATCAGAGCGTGCTGCTCGCGCAGAGCCGGATTTTCACCGAGCAGGGCGGCGACATGACGATCTGGAGTTCGAACGGGGACATCAACGCGGGCAAGGGCGCGAAAACGTCGGCCGACACGCCGGCGCCGCAGTATGTCTGCGATGCGAACCATTACTGCACGGTCGATTCGCGCGGGCAGGTGACGGGGGCGGGTATCGCGACGCTGCAGAGCATCCCGGGTGCGCCGAAAGGCACGGTCAACCTGATCGCGCCGCGCGGGACCGTCGATGCGGGCGACGCCGGCATTCGCGCGGGCAACCTGAACGTTGCCGCTTTGCGTGTTGTGAATGCCGACAACATCCAGGTGACGGGCAAGGCGACCGGGATTCCGCTCGTGCAGGCGGTGAACACGGGTGCACTGACGGCGGCGAGTTCGGCGGCGTCGGCGGCGAGCCAGGTCGCGCAGGACATCGCGAGGAACAACGCATCGGGCGTCGCGCCGCGTCGCTGGACGATCAGCGTGCAGGTCGAGGGCTTCGGGGACAACGGCGCGGATGGCGGATCGAAGCGGCGCAGGTCGGAGCAGGTTGGCTACGATTCGTCGAATTCGGTTTCGCTGCTGGGATTTGGGGCGGCGGCGGGGGCGACGCAGAAAGCGTTGCTGAGCAAGGAGGAGTTGGCGAAACTCAACCGGCTCTGATTGGCGTGTAAGCGGCAACATAGCCGAGACGAAAGCTGTGTTTTCGCCAACCGGAAGTGGGATGCCCGGCTTGATTTGGCCAAACTAACCGGTTGATACATCAGCCGCCTTGATTATCGAGGCGGCTGCCGTGCGTTGTTGCGTTAGTCTCGATTCTGGTTCCGGTCAATGTCCCTCGTCGCCTCCAAGGCCGCAGACGCGTGAATTGTCGGTGCCGAGAAAAAATGCGTTCGTGTCGCTCAGGAGGTTCGCCGATTCAAGAGAATCCGGTCCGTGCCCGAGACCGGATAACCGGATGCGGGTTGGCCAGTGACAGGCATCGGAGCCGGAAAACGAAGCCCGCTTGGTGGGATCGGTCATATCACCACCGGACGCAGAAACAATCGTCCCGTGCGCCCTTGTCGTATTCGGGTGAGTGCTGCTGGAGTCGCATGCATCGAGACATGACGTAAGCCAGCTTCGGCATAAAAAAACCGCCTCGATCACTCGAGGCGGTTCATCAGGACGTTGATTCGGAAGCGATCCGGCTTACCGGCCGGCGAAGCCGCCTGCACCGCAGACGCTCGAATCGTTGATGTCGAGGAAGTTGTTGCTCGAGTTGCTCAGGAAGTTCGACGAAATCGCGGTCTGGAATCCCGACGGAACGGTGTCGAAACCGTTGCCATGGACGACCGACGCGTAGCTGGCGTTCGTGTAGTGGTTGTTCAGGAAGTCGTGAACAGCCGTACCCGCAGCGGCGTTGGAGTAGCACTGGCTCAGGATGATCTGGCTCGTGCCCGAGACCGGATAACCGGAAGCGGGGTTGGCCAGGGCGGCATACGCCGAACCGGAAACCGGAACCCACTGGGTCGGATCGCCGGCAGCGGTGCCCGACGGGGCGGTAATCGTACCAATCGCCTTCGTCGCGTTCGCGTACGTCGGTGCGTAGTACTTCGTGTCCTTCGTGTTGTACAGGCTGGCGATCGGGAGTTGCAGCGCGCCCGACGACGTCACGACCGAGCTTTGCGAAGCAAGGAACGTGTTCGTGTAGTCCGGGCTCAGGTAGGCGACGGCGGCCGTACCGGCCGACGACAGCGACGCGAGCGAACCACGGACGCCGCCGCTGCCCGAAGCTGCGACGAAGTTCGCCGGCACACCCGACGGGAACGCCGACGTGTTCGCGAACGTCAGCGAATCGATGAACTTGACGCCCGAAGCCGTATTGGCGGTCGTGCAGACGGCAGCCAGGTGGCGGGTCAGCAGTTCGGTCGTACCGCTGCCGTCCGAACGGTAGACGACCTTGATCGGCTTGCTGGTCGTCGTGTAGACAGCGCCCGTTTCCGGGTTGATCACTTTGTTCCAGTCGGTAATCTTGCCCGAGAAGATGCCGCACAGGTCGTCGTCGTTCAGCGCGATGCTGTGCGCCTGACCCGGCGTCGTTTGCGGCGTCGTCGAGCTCGTCACGGCCGGCGCGTTGACGACCGGCACCGTGATGGCCGTCACGATGTACGGGATCTGGATCAGCGGGCCGTTCGTGGTGCCGAGGCCCGTGTTGTTGTACGCGGTGACCTGAGCGGTGGTCAGTGCGGCATCGCTGTTGGCGAAGTGAACCGTGCCCGTGACACCCGAGCCGAAGAACGTCGGCTGGTTGTTCAGGAACGCGTTCTGGCCGGCGCCCGAGCCGACCGAGTAGTACGTGAACGTGCCTTCGGACGTGCCGAACAGGCCGATTTCGCTGGCGGGGTTGCTGACCGAGCCGATCGTCGGCGCGACGAGCGACGAACCGCCACCTTGAATCACAGGGCCTGCGGCCATCGCGAGCGATGCGCCCATGCCCGAAACGACGAGAGCGAGGACTTGACAGATCTTGCGCTTGCTGGATTTCATGAGAAATTTCCTTGGACGAAGATAAACGGAACCCCTGCTACTGCGGTTTGAATACTTGTGGACCGCCGGGTAAATGTAGGGGGAATTCCGTATGACGCGTGTGAATTTTTAATAACGAATGGTACGGAACATTTTTGTCGATATTGCCAATGCGTTATCCGGATTGGCTGGCGAAAAATCGTGATCGATTCGCATGGCGAGCGATTCCCAGATGTTGGGAAGGCGGCGGCCCGATGCGGCGCGATGTTGCTCTGCTGGCGTGCTTGTGCGCACAGCGGCGCTATCTCAACATCAAGTCGGTTTCGTGGCAGATGCTACGGAACATTTCTTCCAGAGGTGAATCGATCATCCGGTTGCGATATTCCTGAAATTCATTAAATTGAATCATTTGGAAATCATTGGATCGTGATTGCTGGATGGTTGATGATTGAATAATTGATGTCACTGCCAAGAATGAAATCGTTTATCAAATATAAGAACAACGGCCGGAAGTAATAAAGCCCGCCAAACCTAAAAAAGGTAGCCCAACATCCGTCACAAATCTGCGCCGGTTCACTCCTTAGTCTTCTCCGACGACTCCGTCCGACTCGTTGCACGACGTCGCCGGGGAAGTCGCACACGTGACCCGAGGGCAGTGACATGTCGGCATTCCGCTACGAAGCGATCGATCCCACCGGCCGCACGCTGAAAGGCGTGCTCGAAGCCGACAGCGCGCGCGCCGGGCGCAGCCATCTGCGCACGCAGGGGCTCACGCCGCTCGTGGTCGAACTCGCCGCGCAGCGCCTGCACGGTGAACGTCATCAGCGCCTGTCGCTCGGCCGCAAGCTGTCGCAGCGCGAGCAGGCGATCCTCACGCGCCAGCTCGCGAGCCTGCTGGTCGCGGGGCTGCCGCTCGACGAATCGCTGTCGGTGCTGAGCGAGCAGGCCGAGCGCGAATACCTGCGTGAGCTGATGGCGTCGATCCGCGCGGAAGTCGTCGGCGGCCATTCGTTCGCGAACGCGCTCGGCCAGCATCCGCGCGATTTCCCCGACATCTACCGCGCGCTCGTCGCGGCCGGCGAGCACACGGGCAAGCTCGGTATCGTGCTGTCGCGTCTGGCCGACTACATCGAACAGAGCAATGCGCTGAAGCAGAAGATCCTGCTGGCATTCACGTACCCAGGCATCGTCACGCTGATCGCGTTCGGCATTGTCACGTTCCTGCTGAGCTACGTGGTGCCGCAGGTGGCGAACGTGTTCACCAGCACGAAACAGCAGTTGCCGACGCTGACGGTCGTGATGATGGCGCTCTCCGATTTCGTGCGGCACTGGTGGTGGGCGTCGCTCGCGGGAATGGTTGCGGTTGTGTTCGCGATCCGCAAGGTGTTGTCGCAGGAAGGGCCGCGACTGAAGTTCGATCACTGGCTGCTCACCGCGCCGCTCGCCGGCAAGCTCGTGCGCGGCTACAACACGGTACGTTTCGCGAGCACGCTCGGCATCCTCACCGCGGCGGGCGTCCCGATCCTGCGCGCGTTGCAGGCGGCCGGCGAAACGCTGTCGAACCGCGCGATGAGCGCGAACGTCGACGATGCGATCGTGCGCGTGCGCGAAGGCTCGGCGCTGTCGCGTGCGCTCGCCCACACGAAGACGTTCCCGCCGGTGTTGGTGCACCTGATCCGCTCGGGCGAGGCGACCGGCGACGTGACGACGATGCTCGACCGCGCATCGGAAGGCGAATCGCGCGAGCTGGAGCGCCGCACGATGTTCCTGACGAGCCTGCTCGAACCGCTGCTGATTCTCGCGATGGGCGGTGTGGTGCTCGTGATCGTGCTCGCGGTGATGATGCCGATCATCGAGCTGAACAACATGGTGCAGTGATGCGCGGTTCGGCTCAGCGCACGAACGCGTTCGCCTTCTCCGTGACGGGCAGCGCGATCTCGCGTTGCAGGCCGTGGCGATCGACGACGATCGAGCGCGCGCGAACCTCGGCGAGCTGCGCGGCTTCACCGATCGCCGCGCCGAGCGACACGACGCGCGCCGCTTCGCCGCTGACGCTGACGATCGCGGCCGCACGGCGCGCGTCGAACGCGAGCACGCCGAGCAACTGGATCGTGTCTCGGTTGTCGTCGGGTTTCGCGCCGAAGAGTTGCGCGCTCGCGGTGACGTCGATCGGCGCGGGCACTGCGACGGGCGCGGGCGCCGATGCGTCGGGCACGGTCAGCAGCCGCACGGCCCACAGCGAGACGGTGACGAGCGCGGCGCCGGAAGCGAGCGTCGCGACGAGCGGCAGCAGATCGGCGCGGGACGGAACGATACGGTGCAGGGCGAACGGTTTCATGGCGAAGAGTCGATGCGATGGACGAAAGACGATTGCCATTCTTTGATGGAAGGGTGAATGCATGATGACGGGCCCGAACGAAACCCGCATGTTGCGCGCAGGCAAGCCGCAGGAACCTGCATGTCGACGCGCGCAACGCGGCTTCACGCTGATCGAGATCATGGTCGTCGTCGCGATTCTCGGGATTCTCGCGGCGCTGATCGTGCCGAAGATCATGAGTCGTCCCGACGAAGCGCGCCGCATTGCGGCGAAGCAGGACATCGGCACGATGATGCAGTCGCTGAACCTGTATCGACTCGACAACGGCCGCTATCCGTCGCAGGAGCAGGGGCTCACCGCGCTGATCCAGAAGCCGACGACCGACCCGGTGCCGAACAACTGGAAAGACGGCGGCTATCTGGAGCGGTTGCCGAAGGATCCCTGGGGCAACGCGTATCAATACCTGAACCCGGGCGCGCACGGCGCGATCGACGTGTTCAGCTACGGTGCGGACGGCAAGCCGGGCGGCGAGGGAAACGATGCGGACATCGGTTCGTGGCAGTAACGGCAAAGGCTTGGCACACATGAAGCGCACGAACGCGTGGCAGCGATCGCGTCGATATCGTCAATCCGGCTTCACGCTGCTGGAAATGCTCGTCGTGCTCGTGATCGTCGGGCTGCTGGTCGCGGTCGTGACGCTCGCGCCGTCGCGCAATCGCCGCACGGATCTCGCCGAGGAAGCGCAGCGGCTCGCGAACCTGCTCGAATCGGCCGGCGACGAAGCGCAGGTGCGGTCGATGCCGATCGCGTGGCAGCCGGTAGGCGGTGGCTACCGGTTCGTGCAGCGCACCGAGAGCGGCGCGTGGGCGCCGATGTCCGACGACCTCTATCGTGCGCGCCGCTGGGGCGCCGAGGTGACGGGCGTGTCGGTGCGTTACACCGGCGGCGGCGAAACACCTTCGCAGATCGTGCTCGGCAGCGAAAGCATCGACGTGCCGGTGACGATCACGCTGTGGTCCGGCGACGTGCGAATGGCCGTCGTCGGCACGGGCATCGGCAACTTCGTCGTGCGCCGGCCTTGAGCGACGCGTGGCGCCGGGTGCGGATACGACGCGCGAACGCGTCGCGATTGAATCATGCCCTTGCACGCTTCACCTGACTGTCACAGTGCCCGCTCACAATCTGTCGTTCGCTTGCGACGGAACCGCTCACGGGGGAGCGCGTTTCGCCGGCAGCGTGCAACTCCACTTCCGTCCAGGAATTCATGACTCGTTCACGGGCGCCGACCGGTGTCCTGGCGCTCGTCGCGGGGCTCGCGTTCGTCGTGCTGTGCATGCGCGGCGTACAGGCACAGGAGACCGGCTCCATCGGCCGCCAGCCGGGCAGCGCGGTGCATTTCGATCTGCCCGCGCAGCCGCTCGCGAAGACCTTGCAGGACTTCGCGCGGCTCACCGAGCTGATCGTGCTGGCGCCGGCGCCGCTGCTCGACGGGCGCACGAGTGCGCCGGTGCAGGGCGACTTCGCGCCGCGCGATGCGCTCGCGCGGATGCTGGCGGGAACGGGGTTGCGTGCGGAATTCTCGCGTCCGGACGAAGCGATCATCGTCGCGCAGCCGGCCGCCGAGACGCCGCCCGCGACGGCCGACACGCCGGCGGATGCGGCGCTGCCGATCGACGGGATCGGCGATTCCGGCGAGCGGCGCACGTTCGCGGGCCTGCTGCAGGCGCATCTGATCGATGCACTGTGTGCGCAGCCGGCGGCCGTGCCGGGCAGCTATCGACTCGTCGCGCAGGTGCGCATCGACAACAGGGGGGCGGTGGTGGCGGTCAACATGGTGGCATCGAGCGGCTCGGCCGCCCGCGACGCGGCGGTGATGCGCGCGCTGCGCGCACTGAAGCTGGACGACGCGCCGCCTGCGGACCTGCCGCAGCCGGTCACGATCCTGTTGCGGCCGGCCGGCAACGGCGTGCATTTCCGTTGCCCGGCGCCGCAGCCGGCCGTTCGGGGCTAGGCCGCCATGTCCGACAGCAACCGCTCCGGGCTCCGGAATCTGCTGGCGACGCGCTACGCGTACCTGGTCAGGCGGCTCGAACGCGTGACGGGGTCGAAGGACGGCGCCGCCGATGCGCTGCACGAAACCTGGCTGCGCCTCGAGAACGCGAACGTCTCCACGCAGGTGACGAACGCGGACGCCTATATACTCGGGATGGCGAACAATGTCGCGATCGACCAGCATCGCCGCGAACGGCGGCATCTGCACGACGACGATGTCGAGACGCTGCTCGAGATGCCCGACGAGCTGGCCGATCCCGAGCGGATCGTGGCGGCGCGCCGCAAGGTCGAGACCCTGAAGGACGTGCTGCGCGGCCTGCCGCCGCGGCGCCGCGCGATCCTGCTGGCCGCCCGCGTGGACGGCCTGCTGAACCGCGAGATCGCCGAGCATTTCGGCATTTCGCTGCGGCTCGTCGAAAGCGAGCTGAGCGCGGCGATGAAGTACTGCCTGCAGCGCATGCAGGAAGATGGTGATCCGTACACGGGCACGCGAGGCGGCCCGCGAAAATTTTGAGCATCAGGACGATGACGAAAGCCCAGGCCCAACCTGCCCACGACGAACTCGACGAAGCGAGTGCGTGGCTGCTGCGTCTGCGCTCGGGAGAAGCGAGCCAGGCCGAAGCCGATGCGTTCGAGCGCTGGTGTGCCGATCGTCCGCAGGCAGCCGATCTGCTGCGCGACACCTGGAGTTCGCTGCGCACGGCGGCGACCGAGCTTGCGCACGAGGAGCGGGCGGCCGCTGCCTGGGCAAACGTTGCAAGGCGCGAGCGCACGATGCGCACCGGGCGGCGCGCATTCATCGGTTTCGCGGTCGCGGCCGGCGCGTCGTGGCTCGCGGTACGGCCGCCGATGCAGCTGTGGCCGTCGCTCGGCGATATCGCCGCCGATTACCACACGGGCACCGGCGAACAGCGCAGCGTCGCGCTGTCGTCGCGCGTGACGGTCGAGCTGAATACGCAGACGCGTCTCGACGTGCTGGCCGCGAGCGATGCCGCGCACGGCGTCGAAGTCGTCGCCGGCGAAGCGGAGATCGACGCGGTCGCGCCGCCGGCCGGCCGCGCGACGCCGATTCAGCCCGTCACGGTGGTGGCGGGTGGCGGCCGCATGCAGGCGACCGTCGCGCGCTTCAACGTGCGGCGCACGGGCACGCAGGTGTGCGTGACCTGCCTGTCCGGCACGGTCGCGCTCCAGCATCCGCGCGGCGCGCGCATGTTGAACGCCGACGATCAGGTCGTCTACGACGATCGCGGCGTGCAGCCCGTGTCGCGGATCGATCCGGGCGCCATCAGCGCATGGCGGCGCGGCATGCTGGTGTTCAACGGCGTGCCGCTGTCGGACGTCGTCGACGAGATCAACCGCTACCGGCGCGGCAAGGTCATCCTGCGCCGCGCGTCGCTCGGCGCGAACCGGATGCAGGCGCAGTTCCCGATCACGCGGCTCGACGACGTGATCGACATGGTCGGCCGCCTGTACGGCGCGCACATCACGCGCCTGCCCGGCAACATCGTGCTGTTGAGCTGACGGCTTCCCGCGCTTCATTCCCCCGTTTTCCTTCCGCGCGCGATGCGTTCGCGTCGCTTGCGGCCGTCCGCGCACTGCGGGTTACGGCCGTCCGATACGACTTGATCAATGAGGGCCGGCAAACGCCGGGCTGTCCTTGATGGCGGCCCGGTGTGACGTCGTCGGACCCGAGGCGTGGGTGGCAAGCGCCCCGGCCGCGCAGCGATGCGCGGTGCGGGGGATGTGTGTCGATGGAGCTTCGGGCGGTGGCGTGATCATGAACGAATCGCAACGGGACACGGATCCCGGCGACGCGAATACGCGCGCCGATGCGATCCGCGAGGGCGCGGTGCGCTGGCTGCTGTGGCTGCGCGCCGGCGATACGACGGAGCAGGAACACGACGCTTTCGCGCGCTGGCGCGCGCAGAGCGACGAGCATGCGCGCACGGTCCGCGAGCTGATCTGGATGTGGGCGCTGCTGGAGGCGGTCGGCCGTCATGAGCCCGGCGGATCGACGCGCACGCATTGACATGGCGGCGATCCGCGCACGCACCGGTGTGGTGCGCGATCGCGTTCGCGCGATCACCCAATGGCGCCGGAAGAAAGTCTGCGGGTTATGCAGGCCCGCTTCGACCTTGTATACGAGAGAGCGAGGGGGCCGTGTAGCAGGACCGTGAAGAGGGGCGGTAAAGCGGAGACCGGGGAACGGGGGCCGGAGACGGCTCCCGGATCGCCGTGCACGCATGGCGGCGGCGCGCGTGGCGAGTACGTGCCGGCCGCGTCACGACAACACGGATTCCCGATTCAGGATGGCGACCCGGGCTGCAGGCCCGCGCGTGCGCCGTTCCATGCGGCATCGAGCGGATCGCCGGCATCGCGCAGCGGCTCGCGCAGAAAGGGAAAGCGTTCGACGAACGATGCGGATTCTTGCAGGGCCACGATATGGTTGACCATCCATTGCAGCAGTTCGCCGCCGTGCCGGACCTGTTCCGGGCGCCAGTCCGGCATCGTCGAGAAGAGGGCCGAGAAGCCGCTCCAGCGCGACGGCCGGTCGTTGTCGCCGGGCCGGAAATACGTGTTCATCGCGACGTCGTCCGCGTCGGTCAGCGCGCCGACGAACAACCCGTGCGGCGTCGGCACGCCGATCTGCCGCCAGCCTTCCGCGAGCGCGAGCGAGCGCATCACGCGCGCCGCGACGAATGCGATGCGCGTTTCATGTTCGACTTCCGCCAGCGACATCACGCCGTTGCGCTGCATGCAGCGCGCGACCGCGTGCGGCCGGATCACGTTCGACGCGAAGCTGCGCAGCACGAGGTCGGGCACCGTCAGCTGAAGCTGGAATTCGCGCAGCCCGTGCTCGGCGCTCATCGTCGAGAAATTGACGAACAGCCCTTCGGCCCGGCCGAGCGCACCGACGTACGGTTCGAGCCCGAGGCGCGCGAGTTTCGGCGCGATCTGGCGTTCGAGCAGCCGCAGCAGGTTGCGGCGGTTGCGCACGCCGTTGAAATCGTCGATGCCGCGCGTGACGACGTCGCTGATTTCCCAGCGGCGCTCGTCGGCGACGAGCCGCGGCGAGCCGCTCAGGTCGAACCGGGCGCGGCCGTGCGCCACGCGGGGATCTACGTACATGCCGGTGCCTCGTGCATCGATTGCGGGCGGACCGTCGCGACGGCGTGTCGTCGCGCGGATCGGGTCGCCCACGATGCTGCGGTGTCGACCGCGCGCCGTCAAGTGCGAACGCATCGCGCCGCACGCGTGCGCGTACCGTTGCGGCGGCCCGCGCGGTCAACCGGACAATGTGGGGTAACCCGATGATGCGCACGATCGTGGAACGCTTTGTCGAGCAGAGCCCGATGACGATCATGGCGCGGCTCGTGCTGCAATGCGCGCTGCACGACGACTGGGTCGGCGCCGCGGCGGACGCCGGCGACGAACCCGACGGCGAGTCGATCCGCGAGGCGCTGTTTGCCCTGGCCGTCGACGCGCTCGCGTCGATTGCGGGGCGACGGCGGATGTCCGACGGCGAGGCGGCCGCTGCGCCGGGGGTGGGTACGGCCGTGACGGCGCTGCACGATTGCATGAGCCGGTGGCGGGCCGGCTGGGGGCGCGCGCTGGTAAGGGACAGCGTCGACCTGCTGCTGCCGGTCGCGTCGGTGCGCGGCGTCGACGGTGCGCGTGCAGTCGACGGGATGCGGCTGCGCGTGCTGGACGGGGCCGGCGAGGCTTGTGCGCCGCGGGCCGGCGGTTGCGACTGCGGGCGCGCGTGCGACGACCCCGCGCGCGATGCGGCGGCGGGCGGTGTGCGCGTCCTGCCGGTCTACGATCCGGATCTCGGGATGATCGTCGACCTGCTGCCGTGCGAGCGGGGTCGGTCGCACGAGCATGCATTCGTCGGCGCGCTGCTGGAAACGGTTCGACCGGGCGAGCTGTGGATCGTCGACGGGCGCTTCGATACGGACGCGATCCTGTCCGGCTGGCCGCGTCGCGGCGGTGCGTTCGTGCTGCGCGAATACACCTGCCCGGCGGCGTGCCGGCCGCTCGGCGACTGGCGGGAAGCGGGCGTGTTCGGCGCCGGGCGCGTGCGCGAACAATCCGTCGGGATGGCCGGCGAAGGCGGCGTGTCGGGCGCGTTTCGGCGGATCGAATGGCGCGGCGCGGAGGCCTCCGGCGACATCGTCACGCTGTTGACCGATCTGCCGGCCGGGCGGTTCGACGCGCCGCAGGTCGTTGCACTGTCGTGCCGGCGCTGGCGTGACGCGTTGCCGCTGGCGCTCGAGCCCGTCGTGGACGGCGCGCCGTTCGGCGCCGTGCCCGCGCGTGCGGCGCTGCTGGCGAGCGGGATCGCCGCGTTTGCCTACAACGCGTTCAGCGTGATGACGCGGGTCGTCGGCGGCACGCTCGATCTCGACGCGCGCGACGTCGAGCGCCTGCCGACGCTGATCGCCGACGGCGTGGCGGCCACCTACGCGGGCATGATGATCGCGCTGCCGCCGGACTGGTGGCAGCGTTACGACCAGTTGCCCGCGACGGCGCTCGGCCAGATCGTGCGGATGCTCGCCGCTCACGTCGACCCGCGCAGCGAGCGGCGGCGGCGCCGTGACAACCGGCTGTCCGCGAAGTCGCAGGCGATGCTGCGCGCGGCGACGCTCGAGCGCCTGATGCACGACGACGGCGACGATCCGGCCGCGAACGTGTTCAGTCTGCGCACGATCGCGATGGCGACGCGCGACTTCAGCAGCAATCCGTCGAAGGCGCTGCGGCACGCGGGCGAGGCGCTCGTGATGGTCACCAAGTACAACCGGCCGATCGCGCTGCTCGTGTCGATCGACGACTGGAACCGGCTGCTCGGCGAAGTGCGCGAGACGAGCTTCACGCGGCTGTCGTTCGATGCGGCGGCGTCGCAGGGCCTGCGCCCGGTGACGCTGAGCGAATCGTCGTTGAATTAGCGGGCGCCGGCCGCACGTTGCCGGCCCGGCTTGCCGTTCATCGCGCCGGCACGTGCCGCCCTCGGCTTCAACTCGTCAGCCGCCGCACCCAGATGACCGACGTCCATGCGAAATTGCCGCTGCCGTAGCGCGCGATCAACGTGTCGATGCGCGTGTTGATCCGCGCCGAATGCACGCGGCAGTGCACGATGAAATAGCCGCTGTTCACGCCCACGGCCGAGCCGTCCGGTAGCGTCGGGTTGCCGCCCTGCGCAGGCAACAGGTATTCGGCGATGTCGCCGGTGCTGACGAAGTAGGCGGTGGCGCGCCGGTCGACGAGCCGCCTGGCCTGGCTCGCCGACAGCGTCGGAATCGCGGCGACGAGCACGGGTTCGGGCGCGGTGTTCGCGTTGACGACGGTCAGGTCGGGCAGGATCGTGACGAACGGCGCGAGCGTTGCGACCGCATGCGCGTCGTAGCCGGGAATGCGTGCTAGATCGTCGACGGACACGAGCTGCAGCGGCCAGCCGCCCGGGCCGTTCGTGTCGCGCAGCGAGCGCAGCATATAGTCGGCCGTCGGTTGCGCGAGCGCCGGGTCGAGCGACAACTGCCCGAGCAGGCGCCGGTACGCCAGCACGCCTTCGCCGTTGGACTGCCACGGCTTGCCGGGCGCGGCGCGCGACACGAGGTTCGTCAGGTTGAAGCGCGCCTGCGCGTCCTCGACGCTGCCCGAGATCCACGCGCGCGACAGTTCGGCGTTGACCGCCAGCGCGTCGGACGGCAGCAGGTCCGAGAGCGGCACGTCGGCAACCGGTGCCGACCACGTCTGGCCGGCGAACGTGACGTTCGACGTCGCGCTTTGTGCGCGCAGCGTCGCGCGTGCCCATTCGACCGCGGCGCGCTCGATCCACATCGTCTGCGTCGCGAGCCGCTGGTTCTCGACGTCGCGCGTCGCGACCTGCTGGCGCCACAGCACGCTGGCCGCGAGCGTGGCCGCCAGCGCGACGACGAGCAGCACCGTCACGATCGCGATGCCGCGTTCGCGTCGCGCGCGCGTTGTCCGTTCTTTTCCGTATCGAAGCATTCGCGTGCCCCCGCAGTGTCGGCGCGGCGCGCTCACACCTCGAACGCCAGCCACGCATGCGCGATGCTCGCATGCGCGGATGACGCGACGCCGAACAGCGCGGCCAGTCCCGCGACCCAGCATGCGAGCGTCACGGGACGCATGCCGTCGTCGGCAAGCGGGCCGACGAGGCCGGCGATCGCGTGCGACCGCCACAGCAGCAGCACGAACAGCGCGCAGCCGACGGCCATCGCGATCGCGAACATGTGCGCCGCGACCGCCGGGCGCCGCGTGAACGGCGCGCGGTGATGGCGCTGGTTCGTCGTGACGATCGCGACCCCGTTCGCGACGGGCACGATCGCCATCGCGAGCGCCCAGAACAGCGGCTGGTCGCTCGACGGATTGATCAGCAGCAGCGTGCCGATCGTCCAGATCGGCGGCGCGAGCAGCGTGAGCGCGGACCACGACAGCAGCTGCCACGCGAGCCACGGCGTGCGCCAGCGCAGCGGCGGATGCGGCGCGACATGGGCGACGGGCGGCAGCGGCCGGCCGGGCATTCCGGCGGCGCCGGACAACCGCCCGGCGAGCCACCGGACGAGCATCGTGGCGAATGACATGGAGTGTCCTGTCGTTGACGTGTTTCGTTCTCAATAGCTAGGACGAAGCGGGCGCGCGCAAGCCGCAGGATTTCGTGCGTGCCGTTGCGTGCGTCGCGATGCGGCGATGCGCCGGCGATGCGCCGTAAACGGTCCCGGCGATCCCGCGCCGTGTTTCGCGAGCGTTTCGTGAATATCTTCAGCGGAATGTCACAAAAACTTCCCGGTTGAAACCCGAGGATTGTCGGGCCGCACGCCGGCACGTCGCGTTTTCGCGAGGGCTGGCCAGACGGCGACACGTTTTCCGGTCGTCCGCGCGCAATGGCAGCACGCTGACGCGCCGCAGGTCGGCCGGACGACGCACGTACACGAAACGGGGGCCAAGCAAGGTCATGCACCGCGTCTCGCGCGTCCTGCGCGAGGGAGCGCTGCGCGCGCATTGCAGGCCGCTTGCGTCGACCGCCTGCCCGTGCCGGCGGACCGGTCGACGTCACGCAAAAAAACATTGCGGCAATGCGCGCTTCGTTCCGTCTAGGTAGGTGGGAGCTGCGACTCGGTATGCCGTATGCGGCCCCGTCCGCGACCGGCGCGCATGCGTCGTGCCGGCGGGCGGGAACACGCGGACGCGCGCATTTTTTCTCATCAGGCGGCGTGAAGCCGACAGGTGCATGACAGTGGAACAGTTCGAGGAAACCCGGCCGGCCGGCGAGCGCGGCACGCCGACGGACGACGTATCGGCGCGGCAGGCGCAAGCGCTGTCGCCGGTCGTCAACCTGCGCGACACGGGGCGTTTCCTGCAGGTGCTCGAGGCGCTCGGGTGCTCGCTGGCCGTGAGCCGCCGCCCGTCCGGCGTGGCCGTGATCGGCGTCGACGACGGTGTGCCCACGTTGTCCGCGTGCCTGTTGCCGCGCTCGATGGGGATGGCCGTGTCGGGTAACCGGCTCGCGGTCGCGACGATGCACGAGCTGATGGTGTTCGCCGACGTGTCGACGCTCGCGCCGCGCTCTCCGGCCCGCCCGGATCATTACGACGCGATGTTCGTGCCGCGGATGTCGTACTACACCGTCGATCTCGACCTGCACGACATGGCGTTCGACAAGCACGTGCTGCTCGCGGTCAACACGCGCTACTCATGCATCAGCGTGATCGACGGCTATTTCAATTTCACGCCGATCCGGCAGCCGCGTCCGCGTGAGGACGATGAAACCGCGAACGCGGCGGAGCAGGCGTGATGACGATCGATCGTTGCGGGTTTCCCGGCGTCGTTTCGTCCTTATCGGTAGACGGAGCGTGCGCTGGGTGGAGAGCGTCGCCGCGGGCCGGCGGGGTGTTGTGGCTCACGGGGCTGTCGGGCGCGGGCAAGACGACGCTGGCCGATGCGGTGGCGGCGCAACTGCGCGACCGATCCGTGCATCCGGTGGTGCTCGACGGCGACCGGCTGCGGACGGGGCTGAATCGGGATCTCGGCTTTACGGTGCAGGACCGTTTCGAGAACGTGCGGCGCATCGCCGAAGTCGCGGCACTGACGAGCGAATCGGGCGCGCTTGCGATCGTTGCGGTCATTTCGCCGCTCGCGGCGATGCGCGATGCCGCGAGAGCGATCGTCGGGCCGGCATTCCGTGAAGTGTATGTGAGCACGCCGCTCGCCTGCTGCGAGGCGCGGGATCCGAAAGGGCTGTATGCGAAGGCGCGGAGCGGTGTGCTGCCGGCATTCACGGGTGTTTCGGCGCCGTACGAGCCACCGGTCGAAGCCGATCTCACGATCGACACCGGCCGCGCGTCGCTCGCGATGTGCGTCGACACGCTGATGCGGTTCGCCGTCGCGCAGTTCGGTGGTGCGGCCGATCCGCAGGCGGCACCGCTGCGGCACGGCTGAGTCCGGATCGATAGCAGGAAATGGTATTTCGCAGTTCATGCTAAGGATGACGAACAAAAAGTCATCAAAGTGAAACAGGCAACTGATAGCGGAGCGGCGGCAGTTCGCGACAGCTTCGCTTCGATCCGGAACAACAAAGGGGAATGGCGCATGCCGCCGAGAGTAGACCGCAAGTCACGCGAACGATGGCGGCTGAACTGCCGATGCCTGGCGGGCGTCGTGCTGGCCGGAGGGATGGGCCTCGCACCTGGCGTTCATGCGCAGGAAGCCGCGCCGGCCGCGAAGGCGGCACCGGCCGCACCGCAGTCGTTCGACGTGAATGCCTTCGTGGTGCGCGGCAACACGACGTTGCCGACGCTCGAGATCGAGAAGGCCGTGTATCCGTTCGAAGGGCCGGGCCGCACGCTCGCCGACGTGAACGCGGCACGTGACGCGTTGCAGAAGGCGTACCAGGATCGCGGCTACCAGTCGGTCGTCGTCGAGCTGCCGCAGCAGCAGGTGAAGAACGGCGTGATCCTGCTGCAGGTGACCGAGGCGAAGGTCGGGCGCCTGCGCGTGGACGGCGCGAAATACAACTCGCCGCAGAACATCCGCGATGCGGTGCCGGCGCTCGCCGAAGGCCAGGTGCCCGATTTCAACCAGGCGCAGCAGCAGCTCACCGACCTGAACCGCTCGGCGGACCGCCAGGTGATTCCGGTGCTGAAGCCGGGCGCGTTGCCGCAGACGGTCGACGTCGACCTGAAGGTCGACGATCACAGCCCGCTGCACGGCTCGCTCGAACTGAACAACGACAACAGCCCGGGCACGTCGACGCTGCGCACGACCGCAAGCCTCAGCTATTCGAATCTGTGGCAGCTCGGCCACGTGATTTCCGGCACCTACGTGATCGCGCCGCAGCATCCGAACGATGCGCGCGTCTACGCGTTCTCGTATCTCGCGCCGATCAGGGATTCGCGCTGGAGTTTCCTCGCGACGGTCGTGCATTCGGACAGCAACGTCGCGTCGGTCGGCAACACCAACGTGCTGGGCAAGGGCACCACGTACGGCTTCACCGCGATCTATTCGCTGCCGGCGACGGAGACCTACGCGCATTCGGTCAGCATCGAGATCGATCGCAAGCATTACGACGAGGACGTGTCGCTGCCGGGGCAGGGCGGCTCGACGGCGCCGCTCACGTACGTGCCGGTGACGCTGTCGTACAACGGCCAGTTGAGCCTGAAGAACTCGCAGACGTCGTTCTCCGCGTCGCTGACGACGAACATCCGCGGCCTCGGCAGTGACTGGGGCGCATGGGACAACAAGCGCTACAACGCAACGCCCGATTTCGTGTACGGCAAGTTCGACGTGAACCACACGCAGCGCTTCGCGAACGACATGCAGGCCAACGCGCACGTGAACGCCCAGATCTCGAACTCGCCGCTCGTGTCGAGCGAGCAGTTCGCCGCGGGCGGGATGAACAGCGTGCGCGGCTACATGCAGGCTGAGGACACGGCCGACAGCGGCGTGATCGCGTCGCTCGAGCTGCGCAGTCCGTCGCTCGCGAAATGGCTCGGCGGCGCGGTCGGCAGCCGCGTGAACGAGTGGCGCTTCCACGCGTTCTTCGACGCGGCGCACCTGTGGCTGCTGAGCCCGCTGCCGGAGCAGACGGCGCGCTTCAACCTGATGAGTGTCGGCGTCGGCACGCGGGTGCAGATCATGAAGTATGCGAGCGCGGATTTCGAGGCCGGCTGGCCGTTGAAGGCGGGCGTCTATACGCGGCAGTACAGCCCGCGGTTCGATTTCTTCGTAAGGCTGGGGTTCTGACGGATTTTTTTTGATCGTGCCGGGGCGATGCGACGAGCGCAGCGCCCGCACATTCGGGGAGTGGATCGTGAAGCGAGTCTTGTTTTTCCTGTTGGCGGTGATGCTCGGCGTGCTGCCCGGCATCGCGAACGCATGGTGGCAGAACGACTGGTCGTACCGGAAGGCGATCACGATCG
Source organism: Burkholderia sp. AU4i (assembly GCF_000466765.1). Classification (NCBI taxonomy): domain Bacteria; kingdom Pseudomonadati; phylum Pseudomonadota; class Betaproteobacteria; order Burkholderiales; family Burkholderiaceae; genus Burkholderia; species Burkholderia sp. AU4i. The sequence goes on from NZ_ASSI01000144.1 coordinate 29,312, forward strand.
ACGCGAGCGCGAAAGGCGCGAACCTCGCGGAGTCGGCCGGCCGCGTGCCGCTGCTGATCCGCCTGCACTCGGGCAACTTCCAGTTCGACGGGCTGGCCGACAACGGTGCCGACATCCGCTTCGTCGCCGGCGACGACAAGACGCCGCTGAACTACCACGTCGAGCAATACGACCCGGTACTCGGCGTCGCGCTGATCTGGGTCGACGTGCCGAAGATGCCGGCCGGTGCCGCGGAGTCGATCTGGATGTACTACGGCAACAAGAAGGCGCCCGACGGCAGCAAGCCGGCCGAGACGTTCGATGCCGACTACACGCTCGTCTATCACTTCAACGGTGCGGCCGGCGCGCCGCCGAAGGATGCGACCGCGTATGGCAACAATGCGCAGAACGCGGCGTTCCGTACGGTCGAGGACGGCATCGTCGGCAAGGGTGCGCGCTTCGACGGTACGGGGTCGCTGACGTTGCCGGCAAGCGCATCGCTGAATGTGGCGGCCGGCGGCAGCTTCACGTTCAGCGCATGGGTGAAGCCGTCGGCGCTGGCGCCGAACACGCTGCTCTACAGCCGCCGCGATGGCGCGAACGCGCTGCTGGTCGGCCTCGACAACGGCGTGCCGTTCGCGGAAGTCGCCGGTGCGGCCGGCAATCCGGCTCCGGTGCGCACGCCCGCCGCGCCGCCTGTCGCGGCGAATCAGTGGACCCATCTCGCGGTCACGGCCGACGGTAAAACCCTGACCGTCTACGTGAACGGCAAGCAGGCCGCGCAAGTCGCGGCGACGCTGCCCGCGTTGACTGGCGCGGCGACGGTCGCGGCGGACACGACCGGCGCGCCGGCCGGGTTCGCCGCGTATGCGGGCGCGCTCGACGAGCTGCGCCTGTCGAAGATCGCGCGCTCGCCGGCCGCGATCGCGGTCGATGCGCTCGCGCAGGGCTCGGAATCGAAGCTCGTCGCGTATGGCGCCGACGAGAAGCAGTCGGGCTTCGGCTTCGGCTATTTCGGCGTGATCGTGCAGTCGGTGACCGTCGACGCGTGGGTCGTCATCACGATCCTGCTCGGCATGGCGCTCGTGTCGTGGATCGTGATGTGGACCAAGGCGCGCTACGTCGGCACCGTCGACAAGGCGAACCAGTATTTCGTGCAGCGTTTCCGCGAAGTGGCGGGCCGCCACCTGGTCGGTCTCGCGCATGTCGACGAAGCGAGCGCCGACGGCCGCCGGCTGTACCAGTCGTCGCTGTACCGGCTGTACAAGGCCGGCGTGCATGAAATCCACAGCCGCGTGGACGGCAACGGCCGCACGGTGATCACGTCCGAATCGATCGAGGCGATCCGCGCGTCGATGGACGCGACGCTCGTGCGCGAAAACCAGCGGCTGTCGAAGTCGATGGTACTGCTGACGATCGCGATCTCGGGCGGCCCGTTCCTCGGGCTGCTGGGCACGGTGGTCGGCGTGATGATCACGTTCGCGGCGATCGCGGCGGCCGGCGACGTCAACGTGAACGCGATCGCGCCGGGTATCGCGGCCGCGCTGCTCGCCACCGTCACGGGGCTGTTCGTCGCGATTCCCGCGCTGTTCGGCTACAACTACCTGCTGATCCGCAACAAGAACGTGACCGCGAACATGCAGGTGTTCGTCGACGAATTCGTCACGCGCCTCGCCGAAGCGCACCGCGCGCCCGATCACGCGGTGCTGGCCGACTGACCGCATCGCACGCAGGAGACCACCATGCAGGTTCAGGACGACGACAAGCCGTACGACGACATCAACATCACGCCGATGCTCGACCTCGCGTATGTGCTGCTGATCATCTTCATCATCATGACGACCGCGTCGGTGCAGGGCATCAAGGTCGATCTGCCGAAGGCGAGCTCGTCCGCGAGTCTCGCGAAGCCGAAGACGAAGGCGATCACGGTCGCCGATTCGGGGCAGGTGTTCCTCGACGCGTACCCGGTGACGATGGACGAGCTCGAGAGCCGGCTGCGCACCGAGAAGGCGACCAGCCCGGATTTCCCGATCGTGCTGAAGGGCGACGCGGGCGTGCAGTACCAGAAGGTGATGGACGTGCTCGACCTGCTGCGCCGCCTCGACCTGTCGCAGGTCGGCCTGGTGACCGGCAAGGCGAAGCAGGGCGGCTGACGCGATGGAAATGACCTACAACGGCGGCCCGCCGGACAAGGGCCCCGGCCGCTACGTGAAGCCCGTCGCGATCGCGCTGGTGCTTGCCGGCGTGGCCGCGCTGATCTGGCGTTTCGCGGGCGATACCGCGGGCGTGAAGCGCGTGAGCGCGCCGCAGGTGACGACGGTGATCCCGCTGCCGCCGCCCCCGCCGCCGCCGAAACAGAAGCCGCCGCCCGAGAAGGTGAAGGAAGAGGTCAAGACGCCGGTCGAGCGGCCGACGATCGCGCCGAAGCCGTCCGAGGCGCCGAAGCCGTCGGACAACCAGCCGAAGCAGATGACGATGAATGCCGACGCGCAGGCGGGCAGCGACAACTTCGGCATCGGCGCGGGCGACGGGTCGGGCATGCTGGGCAGCGGCGGGGGCGGCAAGTTCGGCAACGCGAGCTATGCGCAATACATGGTGTACGTGCTGCAGCGTGCGATCGAGCAGGACAAGGGCGTGCAGGACGCCGGCGGCGCCCGTTTCGCGGGCAGCCTGAACCTGTGGATGGACACGTCGGGGCGGATCACGAAGGTGACGATCGCGCAGTCCACCGGCGACGCGAAGATCGACGCGGCCGTCGTCGCGGCGGTCGAGGCGCTCGGCAGGGTCGATGAGGTGCCGCCGCCCGCGACCGCGTATCCGGTGCTCGTCAAGCTCCAGGGCCGCAAGCCGGCATGACGATGCGCGACAGAGACCACGCAAGAATCATGGGGCAGCGCCGTCGCACGGATGCTGCCGGAAAAGAAACGAAAATTGTTCGGAGTGCTTCGATGATTCGGAAGATGAACGGACGGGGTGGGGTGCCCCGCAACGGCGCGCTGCCCGCGCGCCTGTCGCGCGTCGGTGCGGCGGTGCTGACGCTCGGGCTGACGTGCGCGTCCGCCGCGCACGGGCAATCGCTCGAGGCGCAGGCGGCGTCGGGGAAGGCCGCGCCGACGGAAAGCGTGGTGATCAACCTGATCAACCTGCTCGTCAAGCGCGGCGTGCTCACGCAGCAGAACGCGAACGAGCTGATCAGCGAAGCGCGCACGGAAGCCGTGCAGGCGAGGTCGGCGCGCGCATCGGGCGCACCGGTCGTGGCGGGCGGCGTGGTCAACCCGCCGACGCAGCCGGGCGACGTCGCGGTGCCGTACGTGCCACAGCTCGTGCGCGACCAGATCCGCGACCAGGTGAAGCAGGAAGTGATCGCGCAGGCCAAGGCCGAGAACTGGGCGCAGCCGAACACGTTTCCCGACTGGGTGTCGCGCATCAAGCTCGACGGCGACATGCGCGTGCGCGACGAGTACCACTTCTACGGCAGCCGCAACGCGAACAACGTGACGAACTTCGCGGCGATCAACCAGGGCAACGGGTTCGACATCAACCAGAACACCAACACGACGCAGCTGCCGACCCAGAACACCACGCAGAATCGCAACAACCTGCTGCGCTATCGCGCGCGGCTCGGCGTGACGGCGACGCTGTCCGACGAGATGATCGCCGGCCTCCAGCTCGCGAGCGGCAACGACAATGGCCCCGTGTCGACGACGGGAACGGCCGGCGGCGGCTGGGGGAAGAAGAACATCTGGCTGAACAAGGCATTCTTCGCGTACCGGCCGACGTCGTGGCTGAACCTGACGGCCGGCCGTTTCGACAACCCGTTCTTCAAGTCTGATCTGGTGTTCTCCGACGACCTGATGATGGACGGGCTCGCCGCGAACCTGCGCCATGCGCTGCCGTGGAATCCGGACGTCACGCTGTTCGGCACGCTCGGCGTGTTCCCGATCCAGTACACGAGCGAGAACTTCCCGTCGAACAGCACCGACAAGGCCGGCAGCGACACGAAGTGGATGTTCGGCGCGCAGTTCGGCGCGGACTGGAAGATCGATGCGAAGAACCGGCTGCGTGGCGCCGTCGCGTATTACGACTTCCAGAACATGCGCGGCACGCTGTCGTCGCCGTGCGCACTGTATCTCGGCGCGACGAGCTGCAGCACCGACAACGAGGCGCCGGCATTCATGCAGGGCGGCAACACGCTGATCGCATTGCGCAACATCGTGCAGAACCCGAACCTCGCGCCGGGGATGACGCCGCAGCCGCAGCTTTTCGGTCTCGCGTACAACTACCGGCTGCTCGACCTGAAGGCGCAGTGGGATACGGTCGTCGCCGACCGCTTCAAGCTGCGTCTCGACGGCGAATACGTGCGCAACCTCGCGTACAACGACAACAAGGCGTTCGCGGCGGCGTCGCTGCCGGTCAACAACTACGAATCGACGTCGGTGAACGCGACGCGCGCCGACTACCGCAGCGGCCCGAACGGCTTCCTCGCGAAGGCGACGTTCGGCGAGCCGGAACCGCGCGAGAAGGGCCAGTGGAACTTCTCGATCGCATACAAGTACCTGCAGCCGGACGCCGTGCTCGACGCGTTCAACGATCCCGACTTCCACCTGGGCGGCACCAACGCGCGCGGTTACGTGCTCGGCGCCGCCTACGCGGTTGCACGGGACACGTGGGTGTCGGCCCGCTACCTGAGCTCGAAGGAAGTGTACGGGCCGCCGGTATCGATCGACGTGCTGCAGATCGAGCTCAATGCTCGCTTCTGACCGGAGCCGGGAATGAACACGATCACTCGCACGATGCTCGCGGCCGCCCTGGCCGGCACGCTGCTGTCCGCGGCCGGCGGCGCGCATGCGCAGAGCATCGAGGACAAGCTGCGCAGCCAGTTGCGCTCGACCGTGCAGGAGCTGCGCCAGTTGCAGGACAGCCAGGCGCAGTTGCAGAGCGACAAGGCGGCGGCCGAGAAGCAGCGCGACGACGCACTTGCGCAGCTGAAGGCGATGCAGGGGCAACTGGCGGCCGCGCGCAGCGACTCGGGCGCCGAGGCCGCGGCGCGGCGCGCGCTTGCGCAGGAACGGGCGGGCCGCGAGCAGGACGCGAAGTCGCTGGCGAAATACAAGTCGTCCTACGAGGACCTGCTGACCGTGTCGCGTGCCCGCGATGCGCAGCACACGCAACTGCAGAAGGACGTCGCCGCGCGTGACACGCAGCTGAAAACCTGCCAGGCACACAATGCCGAGCTGTATCGCGTGGGGCACGAGATTCTCGATGCGTACGAGCACGTCGGCATCGGCACGCTGTTCTCGTCACGGCAGCCGTTCGCGCAGTCGGCGCGCGTGAAGTACGACGACCTCGCGCAACGCTATGGCGATGCGCTGTACGCGGGCAAGTACGATCCGGCCGCGCGGCCGGTTGCCGCCGCGCCGGCACCGGCATCCGCTTCGGCCGCTTCGGCCACTTCGGCGAACGCGCAGTGAGCGCGCGGCCCGCAACCGGGATTGAACCGATCGATTCGTTGAACATGGGGAAGACAGACATGCAAGACAAGCAACCGAACGCCGGCGACGAACGCGCGGCACACGACGCGCCGATCGAAGCGATCAGCGCCGACCGTCTCGCCGACGTGCTGCGCCGCGCGGGCTATCGCGTGACGGCGGCCGAGCAGAACGGCGCGGTGCAGCTGATGAGCGCGAGCCAGGGCATCGGCTTCGCGGTGCGCTTCGGCAACCCGGCTGCCGCGCTCGCGCCGCAGGGTGCCGATGCAACGCCCGCCGCGCTGCCGTACATCGATTACACGCTGTCGTGCGTGCTGCAGGTGCAGGGTGAGTTGCCGGCCGAGCTCGTCGCGGACTGGAACCGGACCAAGCGCTTCGCGCGTCTCGCGAGCCACGGGCAGTTTCTCGCGCTGGAAATGGACGTGATCGTCGCGGGCGGCGTGTCCGAGCGCTACCTGCGCTCGACGATCGAGCTGTGGGACCGGCTGATCCAGGAATTCCTGCTGCACCTGCGCAACCGTCCCGCGATGGCCGGGCAGGAAGCGGCGGCGCGTGCGGCGGCCGGCGACCAGGCACGCGCATCGACCGCCGAAGCGGCCACGGCAGCAGTCGAGGCTGCCGCGCAGTGATGCGCGGCGGCAGCCGGATCGGCGCCATGCTGCGTGCGTGGTTGCCGGGCCGCGCGCGGCACGACGCGAAAGCCGCGGCCGCGAGCGATGTACCCGCCGCGTGGGGCGCGTATGCACAGCGCATCGCGCGGTGGCTGCAGGCGACGCTGGACGGCGACAACGAAAGCGACGACGCGGCGGTTTGCCGCCTGCGCGCCGGCATCGAGCACTGGGCCGGCGAACGGGCCGATGCGGGCGACGACCGTCCCGTGCTGCCGGTGCGCGCGTGGCTCGACCGGTACGGGCACGTGACGCGCATCGACAGCGGTGCGGCCGGGCAAGCGGCGCTCGACGCGGCGCTGCACGCCGCACTCGTCGGCCGGGCGGTCGGCGCGGCGCCGCCACGCGGGATGGCGCAGCCGCTTGTCCTGCGCATGACGCTGACGGACGCGCGCCGATGCGGCGTCCGCAATTCAGGAACGATCGAGAGGGCAGTCGAACGATGATGACGAAGATGAAGATGCTGGCGACGGTGGCAGGCAGTCTCGTGCTGGGTGCGCCGTTCATTGCGCACGCACAGGACGACGTGATCGCGAATGCCGCGCAGGCATCGGTCACGCAGGCCGATATCGCGGGGCTGCTGAAGTCGGTGAGCCCGGAAGGGCGCGAGCGTCTCGCGGCCGATCCCGCGGCGCTCGACCAGGTAGTGCGTTCGACGCTCGCGCAGAAGGCCGTGCTGGCCGAGGCGAAATCGAAGGGCTGGGACAAGCAGGCGCAGGTGCAGGCGGCCGTCGAACAGGCGCAGCGCGACATCGTCGTGCGCAGCTACCTGGCGTCGGCGAATGCACCGCCGGCCGACTATCCGTCGGACGCGGAGCTGCAGTCCGCGTATGACAAGAATCGCGCCGCGTTCACCGCGCCGCGCGCGCTGCACGTCGCGCAGATCTATATCGCGGTGCCGCCGAACGCGGATGCCGCGACGCTCGACAAGGCGCGCAAGCAGGCGGCCGATCTCGCGAGCCGCGCGCGCGGCGGCGATTTCGCAGCGCTCGCGAAGGCGAATTCGCAGGACAAGGCGAGCGCCGCGAACGGCGGCGATCTCGGGTTCGTGCCCGATCAGCTGATGGTGCCGGCAGTCCGTCAGGCGGCCGACGCGTTGAAGCCGGGCCAGGTCTCCGCGCCGATCCAGACGCCGGCCGGCTTTCATGTCGTGAAGCTGATCGACGTTCGCGCGGCCGCACCGCGCCCGCTGGCCGACGTGAAGGAGCAACTGCGCGCGATGCTGCGCGCGCAGCGCACGCAGCAGAATGCGCAGGCGTATCTCGCGAAGCTCGCCGCCAACGCGCCGATCAACGAAGACGCGCTGAAGAAAGCGCTCGCATCCGCCCGGTAGGCGCGCGCATGGGAACCGTCCGTTCGACGCCGCGCGTCGTCGTACCCGACGCGCGCACGCCGGGGCGCCGCCGCCCGGCCGGGGCTGCCGACCGCCCGCGCATGCCGAAAGCGAACCCGTGGCCGGGCCGGCCCGGCGAGTGGCCCACGCATTGCCCGCTGTGCTTCGGGGCGCTGGAGCCGTTGCCCGGTGCGGGCGGTTACGCGCGGCACCGGAGCGCGCGATGCTCCGCGCAGTGCGTGCTCACCACGCGCCAGTACCAGCCGGAGGACCTGACGATTCGCGGCTCGCGCGACGCGCAGGTGGCCGCCCGGCATCGCGAGCGCTTCGTGGCGCACTGGGCGCGTCATTACGCACTGATGCGGCGCGCGTGGCCCGCGCTCACGATCGGGCGTTTCATCGCGGTGATCGCCTGCGTCGACGTCGCGGATCTCTGGTCGTACCGGATGTTGCGCGACGACGATCTGGCGGCCGTGCTGCTCGTGCTGGCCGGTTTCCTGCGCGTGCCGGACGCGTCGGGTGCCGATGTTTCGGGCACCGATGCGTCGGGCGCCGATGCGTCAGGCGTCGACGCACGCGCGCCTGGCGTGCGGTGGGTGCGATTCTGGTTCGACGCGAGCGTGCGCGACGTCGGCGATCTGTGGGCGGCCGGTAACGGCGCGCCGTCGCTGTTTCGCGTCGACTATCGCGAGCCGCTCGTCACGCCGTACCCGACCGGCGCGCAGGTGCAGGCGTGGCAGCCGGTCGACGGCATGCGCGACGCCTGGGCGCAGCGGGTCGATACGCAAGAGCCGGCCGTCGACGACGCCGATCGCGCGGCGTTCGCGCGTTTCCTGGCGCGCGCGTCGGCGGCGGGCGCGAACGTGTGACCGCGGCAGCGCGGGTGCCATGGCGTCATTTCTGAAGGAGCGCGCATGAAGATGCGACGAAGCGCAATCGCGACGATCGTCTGCCTGCTGGTGGCAACCGGCACGCACGCGCAAGGCGGCCGCGCGGCGGCGAGCGCGGGGGCGGCCACGAAGCCGGTGTGCGTCGATGCGGAAGTCGACGGCAAGCGTGCGCTGTCGTACGACTGCCTGAGCCGGCAACTGACGCCGAAGGCCGATCCGCAGGCGGGCGCATCGCAGACGGATGCGGAGCGACTGTCGAAGCAACCGTCGAACCGTCTCGGCACGTTCAACCTGTCGACCGAGCGGAACCGGTTCGGCTCGAACTGGGGCCGGTCGGTGACGCCGCAGCGGCCGGATGCGCCGGTCGCGGTGCCGCCGAAGTAATGCGTGCGGCCGGGCGTGCCGCGCGCGTACCGATGAGCCGGCGGCGTTCCGGCGCGAACCGACGAGGAGCAGCGACATGAAGGCGGGCAGGTACACGAACCGGGCGGTTGTGCTGCGAGCGATGGCGGGCGGGCTGGCGCTGGCCTGCGCGTGCGCCGGTGCAACGACACCGACACCGGCATCGGCATCGGCCGCCGAACGGCCGGCGCAGCCGGTTGCCGCGTCGCCTGCGCCGGCCGTTACGTTGCCGAACTTCGCCGCGCTGGTGCGGCGCGTCGGCCCGGCCGTCGTCAACATCAGCGTCACGCGCGAAGTCACGCAGATGGGCATCCAGCTGCCGCCGGGCATCGCGCCCGATCATCCGCTCGCGCCGTTTCTCGCGCGGCGCGTGATCGGCAACCGCGAGGAAGTGAGCCTCGGCTCCGGCTTCATCGTCAGTGCGGACGGCGTGATCCTGACCAACCGGCACGTGGTCGGCGACGCCGTCGCGATCGACGTGAAGCTGACCGACAAGCGGCAGTTCAAGGGGCGCGTGATCGGCAGCGACCCCGTCTCCGACGTTGCCGTGATCCGCATCGACGCGCACGACCTGCTGGTCGTCGCGACCGGCGACCCGGCACGCACCGAGGTGGGCGACTGGGTGATGGCGATCGGTTCGCCGTATGGATTCGCGAACACGGTCACGCAGGGAATCGTCAGCGCGAAATCGCGCTCGTTGCCCGGTGAGCGCGCGATTCCGTTCATCCAGACCGACGTGCCG
>NZ_ASSI01000145.1:0-12137 GCF_000466765.1 Burkholderia sp. AU4i
CGCGGCCGGCACGTCGAGCACGAGCCTCGAGCGCGTGCTCGCGAATCCGGTCGGCACGCTCGGGCTCGGCCTGGCCCTGCCGTTCATTCAGTGGAACACGATGCAGTTGCAGATCAAGGTGTCGAAGACGCAGTACGAGGAGGCCGTCGTCGGGTTCCGTCAGAAGCTCTACACGGCACTCGCGGAAGTCGAGAACGCGCTGTCGGCACGCGTCCAGCTCGAACGCGAGGCCGAACAGCGCGCGCTGTCGCTCGAACAGGCGCAGCGCGCCGAACGGCTCGCCGCCGCGCAGTTCGCGGCCGGCGCGACCGCCGTGCAACCGTGGCTCGACCAGCAGCAGCGGCTGCGCGATGCGCAAAGCGCCGACGAACAGACGCGGCTGGACCGGCTCAACAACCAGATGACGCTGTACCGCGCGCTCGGCGGCGGGATGTCCTGACCGGCCCGCGCACCGGGCCGGCCGCCCCTGCCCCGCCGGCCACGGGCGGCGTCATTCGCACACGGCCGCCCCGCGCCGCGCCGGCGCGAACGCCACCGCGCTCGCCGTCGCGAGCACGGCCACGCCGGCCGCGCCGTACACCATCACCCAGCCGAACCCGTGCACGAGCGCCGCATGCAACGCCGCGCCGGTCGGGTCGGCCTGTGCGAGCGCCGGTGCGATCTCGTGCAGCCCGTCGGTTCGCCCGGAAGCAATCTCCTGCGCGAGCCGGCGCAGCGCCCCGTCGCCGATCGTGCCCGCGACACCGCCCTTCAGGCTCGCGACGATCCCCGCGACCAGCACGAAGCCCATGGCCGCGATATTCAGTGCGAGCGAGATCATCCGCGCGCTCATGTCGATGCCCGACGCCATCCCCGCCCGCGCGCTCGGCACCGCACCCGTCGTCGTATTGGTCACCGGCGTGTTCGTGAGCCCGAGCCCGATGCCGGCGATCACGCAGCCGGGCAGCATCGTCATCCAGCTTGCGTGGTCGGCCGCGCTGCCGATCCGCATCAGCACAAAACCGGCGGCAATCGTGAACAAGCCGCCCGGGATCACGACGCCCGGCCCGTAGCGCAGCGCGAGCCGTTCGCCGAACGGCGGCGCGACCAGCGTCGGCAGCGTGTACGCGAGCAACGCGAGGCCGGCCGTCACGCTGTCGTAGCCGAGCGCGACCTGGAACCAGATCGGCAGGTAGATCATGAACGGCCAGAAGCTGAAGTTCATCCCCATCGAGCCGAAGATCGCGCCGGTGAACGCGCGGATCCGGAACACCGAGAAGTCGAACATCGGCCGCGCGCTCGCGCGTTCCGCGAGGAAGAAGCCGGCCACCGCCAGCACGGTCGCGCCGAGCACGCCGAGGCCGGCGGCGCTCGTCAGCCCGAGTTCCGCGCTTTGCGTGATGTAGAAGGCCAGGCCGAGCACCGCGAGCGACAGCGTGACGATGCCCGCCACGTCGAGGCTGCCCGCGTGCGGATCGCGCGACTCCTGCACCGCGCCGCCGATCAGCGCGAGCGCGACGGCCGCGAGCGGTGCATGAACGAGGAACACCCACGGCCAGTTCGCCAGCGCGACGATCGCGCCGCCGACGATCGGCCCGAAACCGAGCCCGATGCCGAACACGATCCCCCAGATCCCGAATGCGCGGCCGCGCTCGCGGCCCTCGCGGAACTGGTGCGACAGCACCGCAATCTGGCAGATCAGCATCGCGCCGCCGCTGGCGCCCTGCAGCAGCCGGCCCGCGACGAGCACCGGCACGTTCGGCGCGAGCCCGCACAGCAGCGACGTCGCGCCGAACAGCACGGTGCCAATCACGTACACGCGCTTGCGGCCGAAACGGTCGGCGAGCGTGCCGGCCGCCATCAGCACGGTCGTACACGCGATCGTGTACGCGTTCATGATCCACTGCATGCCGTTGAAATCGCCATGCAGCACGTGTTCGAGCGTCGGCAGGATCACCGGCACGCTCGAGATTTCGAGGCCGAACATCAGCGACGTGAGACAGACGGCCGCGAGCGCGACCGCATTCCTGCGGGAGTCGGATAGCGTCATGCGTATTGCGCGGCGGCCCGGCAACGGGCCGCGCGCCTCCAGATGAGAAGGATGGGTCGCGCGCGGCCGGCAACGCACGCTGAACCGGAATCGGTACTATAGTGAGAATTTCCATCCCCATTGACGCAGGCATTTCTCCAGACTGGGGAACCACAGGACTCAATCACCCCTCCCTCCGATGACCGACAGACTCGACGGCGTGACGACCTTCGTCCAGGTAGTGGAATCGGGCAGCTTCGCGCTCGCGGCGGAGCGGCTCGACATGACGCGCTCTGCCGTCGGCAAGGCGGTCGCGCGGCTCGAGAAGCGGCTCGGTGCGCGGCTGCTGCAGCGCACGACGCGCAGCCAGAGCCTGACCGACGACGGCCAGGCGTACTACGACCGCTGCGTGCGCGCGCTGGCGGAACTGGAAGCGGCGGAGGCCGACCTCGACTGCGGCCGTAACGAGCCGCGCGGCAAGCTGCGCCTGAGCGTGCCGCTCGCGTTCGGGCACCACTGCGTGACGCCCGTCGTGCTCGATCTCGCACGCACCTACCCGGATCTGCGGATCGACGTGTCGATCACCGACCGTTTCGTCGATCTCGTCGAGGAAGGCATCGACCTCGCGGTGCGGATCGGCACGCTCGCGGACAGCACGAGCCTCGCGGTGCGGCGGCTCGGCACGCAATACGGGAGCCTCGGCGCGGCGCCGTCGTATCTCGCGCGCCACGGGATGCCGAAGACGCTCGACGACCTGAAGCATCATCGAACGATCGCGTATTCCCGCTCGGGGGTCGTTCAACCGTGGGACTTGCGCGCGCCGGACGGCTCGACGGTCCGTATCGACATGCCGCACCAGCTCAGTTTCGACGACGTGCAGGCGATCGCGGCGGCCGGCGCATCGGGGTTCGGGATCGCCTGGCTGCCCAGCTGGCTGCTCGATCACTACGTGAAGCGCGGCGAGATGACGGTCGTGCTCGACCGCTGCTTCGTCTGCGAAGGCGACATCCACGCGATCTGGCCGAAGACGCGCTACCTGCCGCGCAAGACGCGCTGCGTGATCGACGCGTTCGCTCAGGCGATTCCGCCGATGATCGAGCGGTGAGATGCAACGCGCGCCGCGCGGCAGCGTGTGCCCGCGCGGCGCGCCGGCTACGCGCTCACGCCGCGCCGAGATCGGCGAGCGGATGCGCGAACAGCTTCCACGGCGACGTGAGGAAATGCCGCACGCGTTCGGCGCGCAGTTCGACGAGCGACGCGGGCGCCCAGCGTGGCTTGCGATCCTTGTCGACGAGATGCGCGCGCACGCCTTCGCAGAAGTCGCCTTCCTCGATCGCGCGCGCGACGATGCCGAGCTCCATCCGGAACGATTCGGCGAGCGTCATCTGGCGGCCGCGCAGCAGCGCCTCGCGCGTCACGTACAGCATCGTCGGCGAATGGCCCGTGAGCGCATCGAGCGTCGCCTGCAGCCATTGACGGTGCTCGCGCGACAGTTCCTCGCGCGCGAGATCCTGCGTCAGCGTCGCGACGATCCGCTCGACGGTCGAGCGCTTGTCGAAGTGACGCACGATCCACGGCATCTGCCCGTCGAGCGCCGCATGCGGCACGACGTTGCACGGCGGCTCGAACACCTTGCGCAGCAGCGGCAGCGCATCGCCTTCCCACTTGACGCTTTCGATGCGCGTCTCGAACGTGTCGAGCCACGCGGACGGCACGCACAGATCCGCGAGCTTCGCGGTCAGCGCGTCGGCACCCGACAGCATCGCGCCGGTCAGCCCCACGTACAGTTCGAGTTCCGCCGGCATGCGCGACAGGAAATGCGTCGCGCCGACATCGGGCACGAGGCCGATGCGCGTTTCCGGCATCGCGATCTTGCTGCGCTCGGTCGCGACGCGCAACGCGGCGCCCTGCGCAAGGCCCATCCCGCCGCCCATCGTCACGCCGTCCATCAGCGCGACCACCGGCTTCGGGAACGTATGGATCGCGTAGTCGAGCCGGTATTCGTCGACGAAGAACGGCAGCCAGGTCTCGCGCTGCGCGACCATCCTGTATAGCGCGCGCACGTCGCCGCCCGCGCAGAAGCCCTTCTCGCCCGCTCCGCGCAACACGACCGCGACGATCTGGTCGTCGTGGCGGCAGCGTTCGAGCAGCGCGGCCAGCTCGCCGATCATCGCGTACGACAGCGCGTTCAACGCGGCCGGCCGGTTCAGCGTGATCAGCGCCACGCGATTCACCACGCGGAACAGCACCTCGGGGGCATGCTCCGCGAACGCGTCGTGATTCGTGACCGGCGTGCTCATCGTTGCCCCTCCCCGTCGGCGTGCCACTGCGGCGCGCGCTTGCCGAGGAACGCGGCCACGCCTTCGCGCGGATCGCTGGTATCGAACAGGTCGACGAAGCGTTCGCGCTCGACCGCGAGCGCCGCGCCGCGCGGCACGCCGCGGCGCGCGAGGCCGATCAGCTCCTTGCTGTACGCGACCGCGTGCGGGCTTTGCCGCGCGACGTTGCGCGCCAGCGCCAGCGCCGCATCGCGCGACGCGCCCGACTCCACGACATCCTCGACGAGGCCGATGCGCAGCGCGGTGGCCGCGTCGACACGCGCGCCGGTCAGGATGATCTTCTTCGCCCAGCCTTCACCGACGAGCCAGGGCAGCGTCTGCGTGCCGAGCCCGCACGGCAGCAGGCCGACCGACGGCTCGGGCAACGCCATCTGCGCATGGGTCTCGGCGATCCGCAGGTCGCACGCAAGCGCGCATTCGAGGCCGCCGCCCATCGCGTAGCCGTTGATCGCCGCGATCGTCACGACACGCGCGTCGTGCAGCGCCTCGAACGCCGCGCCGAAACGCGACGCCATCGCGCGCGCGACCGCGCGGTCGCCTTCGGCGAAGGTGTTGAGATCGGCACCCGCGCTGAAGAATTTCGGGCCGTCGCCCGTGATCACCAGCGCGCGCACGCGCGGGTTCGCATTCAGTTCGGCGACGGTGTCCTGCAGTTGCCGCAGCCCGTCGGCGGTAAAGGCGTTCGCGGGCGGACGCTTGAGCGTCGCGCACGCGATCGCGCCGTCGTCGACGTAGTCCAGTTCGATCATGACGCGTCCTTCTTGCTGGCCGGTTGGTACAGGCGGATCACCGCCGAGAAATCGAGCTGGCCGTCGCCACGGCTGCTCATCGTCTGGTACAGCTGCTGCGCGAGCGCGCCGAGATAGACGGGTTGGCGCGCCTGCTTCGCGGCATCGTTCGCGAGGCCGAGATCCTTCAGCATCAGGTCGGTGCCGAAGCCGCCCGAGTAGCCGCGCGACGACGGCGCGGTCTCGATCACGCCCGGATACGGGTTGTAGGTGTCCGAGCTCCAGCAGCGGCCCGTCGACGTGTTGACGATGCCGGCCAGCACCTTCGGGTCGATGCCGAGCGCGACGCCGAGCGACATCGCCTCGGACACCGCCGCCATCGAGATGCCGAGCACGAGGTTGTTGCAGACCTTCGCGACCTGCCCCATGCCCGTCGCACCGCAATGGACGATGTTCTTGCCCATGCCCGCGAGCACGGGCTTCACGCGCTCGAAATCCGCGTCGCTGCCGCCGACCATGAAGGTCAGCGTGCCGGCCGCCGCGCCGCCGGTGCCGCCCGACACGGGCGCATCGACGAACGCGCCGCCGTGCTCGCGCACGAGCGCGCCGAACGCCTGTGCGCTCGCCGGGTCGATCGTGCTCGAATCGATCACGGTCGCGCCCGCGCCGAGGCCGGCGAGCACGCCATTCTCGCCGGACAGCACCGAGCGCACGTGCGGCGCGGCCGGCAGCATCGTGATGACGAACGTCGCGCCCGAGGCGGCATCGCGCGGCGACGCGGCCACTTGCGCGCCGGCATCCTGCAGTGCGCGCAAGGCGTCGGCGCTCAGGTCGAACGCGTGCACTTCGTGGCCGGCTTTCAGCAGGTTCAGCGCCATCGGCGCGCCCATGTGGCCGAGGCCGATAAAACCGATTTTCATGTTGTCCTCCACGGCTCAGTGGAGCCGGATCGTCGTATTCACCGGGCCGGCCGTCGTGTCGTCGTCGAACCAGCGTGCGGTGACCGTCTTGGTCTGCGTGTAGAACTGCACGACCTGCTTGCCGTACGGGCCGAGATCGCCGAGCTTCGAGCCGCGCGAACCCGTGAAGCTGAAGAACGGCACGGGCACCGGGATCGGGATGTTGATGCCGACCTGGCCGATGTCGATCTCGCTCTGGAACTTGCGCGCGGCCGCACCGCTTTGCGTGAACAGGCCCACGCCGTTGCCGAACGGGTTCGCGTTGACGAGCGCGATCGCGTCGTCGAGCGTGTCGGCTTCGAGCACGACGAGCACCGGGCCGAAAATTTCGTGCGTGTAGATCGACATGTCGGTCTTCACGCCCGAGAAGATCGTCGGGCCGATGAAGTTGCCGCTTTCGTAGCCGGCCACCTTCACGTCGCGGCCGTCGAGTTCGAGCTTCGCGCCTTCGCTCACGCCCGCTTCGATCAGCGACAGGATGCGCGCCTTCGCGGCCTTCGACACGACCGGGCCGACGTCGGTGCCGGCTTCCGCGCCCGCATTCACCTTCAACAGCTTCGCCTTCGCGACGAGATCGGGCAGCCAGTCGCGCGCTTCGCCAACCAGCACCGCGACCGACGTCGCCATGCAGCGCTGCCCCGCCGCGCCGAAACCGGCGCCGACGAGCGCATTGATCGTCTGCTCGCGGTTCGCGTCGGGCAGCACGACCGCATGGTTCTTCGCGCCCATCATCGACTGCACGCGCTTGCCGTGTGCGCTGCCGAGGTTGTACACGTGCGTGCCGACGGCGGTCGAGCCGACGAACGAGATCGCCTTCACGAGCGGATGCGTGCAGATCGCGTCGACGACTTCCTTGCCGCCGTGCACGACGTTCAGTACCCCTTTCGGTACGCCGGCCTCGATCGCGAGCTCGACGAGCTCCATCGTCGACATCGGGTCCTGCTCGGACGGCTTCAGCACGAACGTGTTGCCGCAGACGATCGCCATCGGGAACATCCACAGCGGAATCATCGCGGGGAAGTTGAACGGCGTGATGCCCGCGCACACGCCGAGCGGCTGGCGCAGCGTGTAGGTATCGACGCCGCCCGCGACGTTCTCCGCGAATTCGCCGAGCTGCAGCGAGCCGATCGAGCACGCGTGCTCGACCACTTCGAGGCCGCGGAAGATGTCGCCTTCGGCATCGGGGATCGTCTTGCCCTGCTCGGCCGTCAGCGTCTTCGCGATGCGCTGCTGGTTCGTGCGCACCAGATCCTGGAACTTCAGCATGATGCGCATGCGCGCGGCGATCGGCGTGTTCTTCCACGTCGCATACGCGGCGTGCGCGGCCTGCACGGCCGCGTCGACTTCCTCGACGGTCGCGAACGGCACGCGCGCGAGCACCTGCTGCGTCGCCGGGTTGACGATGTCGCGCCACTCGCTCGTGGCGGACTCGACGAAAGCGCCGTCGATCAGCAGCTTGACCGTCGGCACGTCTTGCCCCGTCCGGGGCGTCGGATTCGCGTTCATCGATCCCTTCTCCTTGCAGAGGGCCGCGAAGCGCGATATCGCCGCGCGGCCGGTTCAGTTCGGCTGCGGGCGGCGGCCGCGGAATGCGGCGCGCGGCCCGCGGTCACGTCATTTCAATTCGGCAGCAAAATCTTCTTCCCAGTATTCGCCGGGCATGCGCGCGGTCGCGTCGTCGCCGCGCTCGATCTCGCGGCGGCGCAGCTCGACGCGGCGGATCTTCCCCGAGATCGTCTTCGGCAGCTCCGCGAACTGCAGGCGGCGGATGCGCTTGTACGGCGCGAGCTTCTCGCGCGAGAAACGGAAGATCTCCAGTGCGAGCGCGGGGCTTTCCTCGTAGCCCTGCCGCAGCGTGATGAAGGTCTTCGGCACCGACAGCCGCACAGGGTCGGGGCTCGGCACGACGGCCGCCTCGGCGATCGCCGGATGCTCGATCAGCACGCTTTCCAGTTCGAACGGGCTCAGCCGGTAGTCGGACGACTTGAACACGTCGTCCGCGCGGCCGATGTAGACGTAATAACCGTCGTCGCCGCGCATCGCGATGTCCGACGTGCGGTAGTGGCCGTCGCGCATCGCGTAGGCGGTTGCATCGGGGTTGTTCGCATAGCCTTTCATCAGGCCCACCGGGCGCGTGACGTCGGCGCCGATCGGGAGCGCAACCTCGCCTTCGGTCACGGGCGCGCCGTCCGGGTCGAGCAGCGTAATGCGGTAGCCGGGCAGCGGCCGGCCCATCGAGCCCGCGACCACCGGCTGGCCCGGCGAGTTGCCGATCAGGCAGGTCGTCTCGGTCTGGCCGTAGCCGTCGCGAATCGCGATGCCCCACGCCTTCTTCACGCGCTCGATGATCTCGGGATTCAGCGGCTCGCCCGCGCCGACGATCTCGCGCAGCTTCACGTCGAACGACGCGAGCGGCTGCTGCACGAGCATGCGCCACACGGTCGGCGGCGCGCACAGCGTCGTCACCTGGTATTTGACGAGCGCATCGAGCACCACCTTCGGCTCGAAGCGCGCGTAGTTGAATGCGAACACGCAGGCCTGCGCGTTCCACGGCGCGAAGAAGCAGCTCCACGCGTGTTTCGCCCAGCCCGGCGAGCTGATGTTCCAGTGGATGTCGCCCGGCTGCAGGCCGACCCAGTACATCGTCGACAGGTGCCCGACCGGATAGGTGCGGTGCGTATGCTCGACGAGTTTCGGCTTCGACGTCGTGCCCGACGTGAAGTACAGCAGCATCGGATCGTTCGCGTGCGTGACGGCGTCCGGCTCGAATTCGGCGCTCGCCGCATAGCCGTCGTTCATCGCGAGCCAGCCCGCGCGCGGCGCGCCCGCGACGATCTTCTGCGCGAGGCCGAGGTCGGGCTGGTCGAATTTCGCGGTTTCGTTCTCGTCGACGATCGCGTATTTCGCGCCGCCGATCTGCACGCGGTCGCGCACGTCGTCGGGCGACAGTTGCGTGGTGGCGGGCAGGACGATCGCGCCCAGCTTCATCGCGGCGAGCATCGCGTCCCACAGCTCGACACGGTTCGGCAGCATCAGCAGGATGCGGTCGCCGCGCACGACGCCGATCGAGCGCAGCCAGTTCGCGATCCGCGACGAACGCTCGGACATCTGCGCGAACGAATACGGATCGCCCGTGCCGGTGGCCGCGTCGACGATCCACAGTGCGGGCTGGTCGTTGCCGCGCGCCATCGGGTCGAAGTAGTCGAGCGCCCAGTTGAACGCGTCGAGCACCGGCCATTCGAAATCGCGGTACGCGGTTTCGTAGTCGGTGCGATGGCGCAGCAGAAAGTCGCGTGCGTTCAGGAATGCCTGTACCGTCATCGTTTTGTCTCCTGTCGACGAGAGTTAGCGCTTTAGCGCTTACTCTCGTCCCATGCCTCGTGCGGTCGACGAGCGTCAGCGCTTCAACGCTTCCTCTCGTCCCATGCCTCGCGGTGAACCGGCAGCATGACTGCAGCGCATGCCCGGTCTCCTCTGTCGCGGTGCACGGTCACGTCGTTGCGTGCCGCGTTCACCGCACTGCCCTCGTGCCCTGCGCGATGCTTCTTTTCGACCCGGATGTCGCGGCTCAAAGCTGCCGCGCGATCACCATCCGCTGCACTTCGCTGGTGCCTTCGTAAATCTGCGTGATGCGCGCGTCGCGATAGTGGCGCTCGACTTCGTAATCGACGAGGTAGCCGTAGCCGCCGTGGATCTGGATCGCGTCCGAACACACGCGCTCGGCCATCTCCGACGCGAACAGCTTCGCCTGCGACGCTTCGGACAGGCACGGCAAGCCGGCCGTGCGCAGCTTCGCCGCGTGATGCACGAGCAGGCGCGCGGCGTTGATCTGCACGGCCATGTCGGCGAGCTTCTGCTGGATCGCCTGATGCTCGGCGATCGGCTTGCCGAACTGCACGCGCTCGCCCGCATAACGACGCGCCTTGTCGAACGCGGCACGCGCGATGCCGAGCGCCTGCGCGGCGATGCCGATGCGGCCGCCCTCGAGATTCGACAGCGCGATCTTCAGCCCTTCGCCGCGGTTGCCGAGCAGGTTCTCTTCCGGAATCGCGCAGTTCTCGAACGTGATCGGGCACGTATCCGATGCACGGATGCCCATCTTCTTCTCGGGCTTGCCGACGATGAAGCCCGGCGTGTCGGTCGGCACCAGGAACGCGGAGATGCCGCGCTTGCCGGCTTCCGGGTCGGTCATGGCAAAAACGATCGCCACCCCGGCGCGCTGGCCGTTGGTCACGAACTGCTTCGCGCCGTTCAGCACCCATTTGCCGTCGCGCAGTTCCGCACGCGTGCGCAGGTTGTTCGCCTCGGAGCCGGCCTGCGGCTCGGTCAGGCAGAATGCGCCGATCACGCGGCCCGCCGCCATGTCGGCCAGCCAGCGATCCTTCTGCGCGGGCGTGCCGAAACCGAGGATCGGCCCGCAGCCGACCGAGTTGTGCACGCTCATCATCGTCGCGCACGCGGCGTCGCCGGCGGCGACTTCTTCCATTGCCAGCGCGTAGGCCACGTAGTCCGTATACGAGCCGCCCAGCTCCTGCGGCACGATCATCCCGAGCAGGCCGAGTTCGCCGAGCTGCGCGACGATGGCGTCGGGCAGGTGCGCATCGTGGTCCCACTGCGCCGCGTTCGGCGCCAGCATCTCGGTGGCAAAGGCGCGTGCGGCGTCGCGGATCATCCGCTGGTCTTCGGTGTAAAGCTCGTCCATGGTGCTGCTGTCTCCCGCGGCCGCCGGGCGCGACCGTCCTTGCGTTTCGATGCAACAAGTGTAGGCAAGCACGCGCGACTGTTCGATGCTCGCGCCGCTCATTTACACTGAGCGTTTTTGCCACACCGGCGGCACGGATGAAGCAGGAAGACAAGGGAACCGTCGCGATCAGCCTCGTCGCTTACAGCGTCGCGCTCGCGACCCGGCGCGGCGTCGCGGCCGAACCGCTGCTCGCGCAGGCCGGCATCGCCCCGGCGCTGCTCGGACAGCCGCGCGCACGCGTGTCCGCGCAACAATACGGCGCACTGTGGAACGCGATCGCGCGCACGCTCGACGACGAGTTTTTCGGGCAGGATCGCCACCCGATGCGCAGCGGCAGTTTCATCGCGATGAGCCAGGCGGCGCTGACCGCGCGCGACGGCCTGCACGCGATGGCGCGCGCGGTGAATTTCATGCACTGCGTGCTCGACGACCTGCACGCCGAGCTCGACGCGAACCCGCAGCGCGTGCGGCTGCGCTTCGTGCACCGCAACAACGGCGCGACGCCGGCGATGTTCACGTATGCGACCTATTTCATCATCGTCTACGGGCTGACCTGCTGGCTGATCGGGCGGCGCATCCCGCTCCTGCATGCGAGCTTCCGCTGCGACACGCCGCCCGCCGACCATGAATACCCGGCGATGTTCTGCGACGACATGCGTTTCAACGAACCCGATTCGTATGTCGATTTCGATCCCGAATTCGCGACGCTGCCGGTCGTGCAGAACGCGAAAACGCTGAAGACGTTCCTGCGCAACGCGCCGGCGAGCTTCATCGTCAAGTACCGCAACCCGAACGCGCTCGCGCAGCGCGTGCGCGCGGTGCTGCGCGGGATGCCGCCCGCCGCGTGGCCGGGCGCGGGCGGGATGGCCGCGCGGCTGCACGTGGCCGAGGCCACGCTGCGCCGCAAGCTGCACCAGGAAGGCCACGCGTACCAGTCGATCAAGGACACGCTGCGGCGCGACCTCGCGTTCGAGGCGCTGGCCGATCCCGCGCGCACGATCGCCGACGTCGCGGCTGCAACCGGTTTCGCGGAACCGAGCGCGTTCTACCGCGCGTTCCGCAAATGGAGCGGGCGCAGCCCGGCGGACTATCGGGACGAAGTGCTTGCGCGCGGCGGCGGCGCGAGCTGAGGCTGGGCGGCACGGCGCTCGCTTCGCGCTTTCCTCCGAAACCGCCTAATCTTTAAGCATCGGGCCCACGCCCTTTCCGCAAGCCGGATGGCGCACGGCCACGCGCCGCCCGGACGCCCCGATGCACTTTCACCGTCACGGGCCGTCGCCGGTGCCTGCCACGCCCGGCGGCCACCCTCGTCACCCGCTGTCCGCGCGGGTCGCGCGCGCCGCGCTGTTCGCGGCGCTG
>NZ_ASSI01000146.1:0-5339 GCF_000466765.1 Burkholderia sp. AU4i
ACGGTCGTGACCGGGTGCTTACCGTTGGCCGAGTTCGAGCGCGAACTGATTGCCGAGCGCACGATTGCAGGATTGGCTTCGGCGAGGGCGCGCGGTAGAAAGGGCGGCCGGCCCTTCAAGATGACTGCCGCCAAGTTGCGGCTGGCGATGGCCGCTATGGGGCAGCCCGAAACCAAGGTCGGCGATCTATGTCAGGAACTGGGCATCACACGGCAGACCTTGTATCGGCACATTTCGCCGAAGGGCGAGTTGCGCCTTGATGGCGAGAAACTGCTCAGTCAAGTTTGATGGCAGGACAGCGGTTACTGTAGACGAATCGTGACGACTGGTTGAGTCAGTATGTGCTACCTGTTATCACTTGAACGCCAATAACAGAACGCCTCCGGCGACCATCGAAATGCCGGACCACTCCCTCAGTGACGGGCGTTCGCCCAAAAAGGCGAAAGCAAATACCGCCACCAGGACAAGACTGAGTTTATCCACTGGCGCAACCTTGGATGCATCGCCAATCTTGAGTGCGCGGAAGTAGCAGACCCACGATGCCCCTGTTGCCAAGCCGGACAGCCCGAGGAAAAGCCATGTCTTGGGTGATAACTCCAAGGGGTTGGCCCATTTCCCCGTGTACGCAACAAACGCCGACAGGACGACGATGATGATGGCCGTGCGGATCAAGGTGGCCAGATCGGAATCAACTCCCTGAATGCCAACCTTGGCAAAAATAGCCGTCAGTGCTGCAAAGATAGCGGACAGCAAAGCCCAATAAAACCACCCCGCCGAATTAATCATTTAGCCTGCCTCCGCGTTTCTCAAACCCCTACCGCATGGGAGCGATAACGGCAACATTTAAGCCAGTTTGCTTCTCTTGGTCTGAGAAGTCGAGGCGGATTTCAGCACCGATGCGATTGGCAATCGTCTGGACAATGGATAGTCCCAGACCCGAGCCGATCTGCTCGCTCCCCAGCGTGCGGTAGAAGGGATCAAACACTCGATCCCGTTCAGCCAACGGAATGCCAGGCCCACTGTCCTGAATACGTAGTACGACCTTCCCTTCCGAAACACCCACAGAAAGATCAACACGCCCTCCCTCTGGCGTGTAGCGGATGGCGTTATCGACCAGGTTCTTGACCACAGCGATCATGTCCAGCTCGCTTGCCCACACTTCGGCGTCCAGCGTGCCTTCGACACCAATGTCGATGTGCTTGGCCTCGGCCAGCGGCATCAGGTCTTCCAGCACGCGGCGGTAGATGCTCTGGACAGATACAGGCGACTTCGGCAGGTCGGTGGCCGACTGCGCCTTGGCCAAGGTCAAGAGTTGATCGAGCAGGCTGCGGCCGCGCTCGATCCCTTGGCGCAAAACCGTCAGCCGTTCGCGCGCCACGCTGGACATTTCCGCTTCCGCGAGCCGTTCTGCTTGCAGCGACATGGCTGTCAGCGGCGAACGTAGCTCGTGCGCGGCATCCGCGACAAAGCGGCGCTGAGATTCCATCGACTGGCCGACACGAGCGAGCAGGCGATTGATCGCCACGGCAAACGGACGTACCTCGACCGGAAGGTGGCGGTCTTCGACGGGATGCAGTTCCTGCTCTGCCCGCTGGTCTATTTCCTTGGACAGCGCCGCGATGGGCTGGAACATCTTGCGCACCAGGTCAGCAACGATCAACAGCAGCACCGGCACGAGAATCAAGAAAGGCATCACCGTGCGCAGTGCCCCGTCGCGGGCAATTTCATTGCGGAAGCCGGACTCCTGAGCCACAGCAATGCGTTCGCCGCTCGCTGTGGTCTTGACCAGCACGCGAAACGTCTCGCCACCAACTTCCAGCGTGTGCAATCCATCTGCCAAGGTCGCCGGGAGCGGGAGCACGCCTCCTGCGTCCACGCCTACCGTAGAGGGACTGACCTCACCCAAGCGCTGGACGATCACGCGCGACTCTTCATCGACATCCTTGAGACGGATATCGGTGGTTGGCACGGCAGGCAACAAGCGCTGACGATCCATGAGCTGCGCCACCTGGCGCAATACATCGTCCTGTAGTTCGTGGGCTTCATCGAAGGCGGACAGGAACGAGAAGACGCCCGCCACAACGGCCACCACGAGGATGGCCAGCGACAAGGTGAAGGACAGCTTGAGCTGCACCGATTCGTTCAAGCGCCTTTTGAGACCATCCATCCGACCCCCCTGACGTTCTTGATGACCTCGCCACCGAGCTTGCGCCGCAGTGCGTGGATCAGATATTCGACGGCATTGCTTTCGACCTCTTCCCCCCAGCCATAGATGCGATCCTCCAGTTCGCTGCGCGAAAGGATGGCACCAGGCCGAACCAGCAAGGCTTGCAGTAGCGAGAACTCGCGGTTGGACAGTTGCACTTGGGGGCCATCATTGGCACAAGCCTCTTTGGTGGCCGGGTCGAGCGTCACCACGCCGTTGCTGAGCACTGGTGCTGCCGTGCCACCTTTGCGCCTCAGGACGGCGCGCATCCGGGCCAGTAGTTCCGCCATCTGAAAGGGCTTGGACACGTAGTCGTCGGCCCCGCCATCCAGGCCGCGCAGACGGTCATCCAGACCATCGCGAGCCGTGATGATGAGCAGGGGAATCGGGTTGTCCTTGGCTCGGATGCTGGCCAGCACCTCCAGCCCATCCTTGCCGGGCAGACCGAGGTCGAGTAGCACCAGGTCGTAGTGCTGGCAGCCCAGCGTGGTGAGCGCCGTCTGCCCATCCTTCACCCAGTCGGCGGCGTAGGACGCATCCTTCAATGCGCCCTGGATCGCGTCACCGATCATGGGATCGTCTTCGACCAGCAATACCCGCACTCACCCTCCCTTCAATTGTTGTTCAATGCGCCGTCCTGGCGGCTCGCTGCCTGAACAGCAGGATTGCCACCACTATGAAGGTGAGCAGCGCGGCCGACGCTGAATAGCGGCTCAGCGCCAAGCCGCCCGCGCTCACCGGCTTGTCCAGAAAATCGCCGACCACGGCACCTAGCGGACGCGTCAGGATGAACGCCGCCCAGAACAGCAGCGTGCGGGACACGCTCGTCCAGTAGTAGGCTGCCACGACCAGCGCGAGCAGCCCGCCGAACACGACGGCCGCACCCGTGTATCCCAGGCCCGCCGTATCAGCCGTCCAGTCGCCCAGCGCGGTGCCCAGCGTCTGGGAGAACATAATCGTCAACCAGTAAAAGGCTTCCGCCTTGGGCGAGCTGACCGTGCTTACCGACACGGAGCCAAGGGTGCGATGCCAGACGAAGAGAGAGCCAAGCAGCAAGGCCAGCAGCAAGCTCGAACCGCCAGCGTACCCGATTCCGAGCGATCGGTCCGCGAAATCGGCCAGCGTCGTGCCGACCGTGGTTGTCGCGATGATGGTCGTCCAGTACAGGAAGGGGTGGAAGTCCTTGGCCTTGACCTGCGCGACCACGGCAGCCAGGAAGATCGCCGCGAAGATGGCTGTACCGACCAAATAGCCCAGGTTCATGGACATCGAAACCGCATCACCGCCAGTTTCACCGAGCGTCGTGGCGGCAATCTTGATGAGCCAGAAGCCCAGCGTAACTTCGGGCACCTTGGCCAAAGCGTGTTCAGTGGATGTTTTCATGGGGCGCGCTCACTTTCCTTCGAGCGTGTTAAAGGTTTTCAGCAGGGCATCCATCGCAGCCTTGCAGTCAGCCTGGCTTGGCGTGTCTGCGCGAAGCGCCGCAAGCGACTTGTCGATGGCCTTGTCGAGCAGATGCCAGTCATCTGCCGCGCGCGGTTTGAGTCCGGCTTCGGCCGAGTCCCATGCGACTTCCAAGTCCTTGATGCGTGACTTGGCAGCAGGCAGATCGCCCTTGTCAACAGTGGCGGCGACATCGGTGGCGATGCTGCGGAAGGCCGACAGGTCGCCCAGCTTGGAGGCAGTTTTGCCTTGCGAGGCCGAGACAGTCTGGGCCGGTGTAGTTGATGCTGTGCTTGCGTTGTTCTGATCGGCAGATTTGGAACAACCAGCCGCGAGGGCCAAGAGCACGGCGGCCGAAATGGCGGCAACAGGGCGAGCGATTGAGTGCTTTATGAGCATGTTTTTCTCCTTGTGTAGAGCGAAGATGGTTATTCGACGAGCTGGGCCGAGCGGCGTCCATTCATGCCGATCTGCGCGACGGCCACCAGCATGACGATCACCGTGAGGAACAAGGCGCTTGTCCACATGGCACCCATGCCAAGGCCGCCATAGGTCTTGGCCTGAGTCAGCAAGTCGCCGAGTGCGGCCCCGAAGGGGCGGGTCAATATGTAGGCGATCCAGAAGGTCAGAACGGCGTTGCCGCCCATGCGCCAGGCGGTATAGGTGATGCCAATCAGCACACCGAACGCCACCGCGCCCCAGGTAAAGCCCAAGCCCAATGCCTCGGTCGCCAAATCGCCAGCAGCCGTGCCCAGCGCGAACGTGCAGAGGATGGCAGCCCAATAGAACAGCTCCCGGCTGCGCGTCACAATGTCGTGAATGGACAGGGTGCGCTCGATCCGATACCAGACGAAGAAGATCGCGGCGAGCGCAACGGCGAACGCCGAGGTGCTGATGTACAGGCTGACGCCAAGGCCATCGGTCAGCAGATCGGTGATCTGGGTGCCGACCACGCTGACCAGTACCACCGTCAGCCAGTAAATCCAAGGGGTATAGCGTCGGGTGCGCAACTGCATGAACAAGGCGGCCGCCAACAGGGCAGCCATGACGGTTCGAGTCACGCCTTGCCCCCACCCTGCGTTGACCGCCAGGAAATCGGCTCCCGTCTCGCCCACCGTGGTGGACATGATCTTGATGATCCAGAACGACAGCGCGACTTCCGGGACTTTATTGAGCCAGCCAGTGGTGCTGCTCGTGGGCAATTTGTTCATGGTGTTCTCCTGCCGGGGGTGAAATGGTTTGCCAGCAGTTTGAACATGCTGACTTAGCCCGCCCATAGGCTCACTCGCGCACCCATCCAAGCGCGATCAACCTGGAGCGGCCCCACGTATCTGAGGACACGAGGACTCTCTTAAAATAAGGGATAGTCTTGTGCCTATCAGTAAGCCTAGTCATTACGTGGAAAGCATCGAAATTCTGACCGAGCCGGAGCGCCGTCGGCGGCGCACGGCGCAAGAAAAAATCGCCATCGTGCAGGAAACATTGGAGCCGGGAGCGTCGGTGTCGGCCGTTGCACGTCGGCACGGCGTCAACGCCAACCAAGTGTTTGGCTGGCGCAAGCAATACCAGGAAGGCAGTCTGGCGGCGGTGAAGGCAGGCGAAACCGTTGTGCCGGCATCTGAGCTGGCCGCCGCCATCAAGGAAATCAAGGAACTGCAACGGCTACTCGGGAAGAAGACGCTGGAGGTCG
>NZ_ASSI01000147.1:0-25201 GCF_000466765.1 Burkholderia sp. AU4i
AACCTGTTACTGTTTTCGGTTCAGTTAAGAACCGGTCGCTCACTCAAAGCTGACAGGAATATGAATCACTTCATAAACCTGACTTACTTTAGTGTGAGACTCTTGATACTTTCGCTATCTGATCCGAGGATCAGCTCGCTTCCATCAAGCGCCCACACTTATCGGCTGTTAATTTTTAAAGAGCAATCTGCGAGGAACTTCGTGTTTCTCAGCAGCGCTGCGTTTTCAGCAGCAGAGAAGCGAGATTATGAACCGTGTTTCGCAGCTCGTCAACAACTTTTTACACTACATCGTTGCGACTGCGGGGTTCAACTTCCAGGCCAGCCGCGCGCCCAAGACTGCAGCACACCACCAGCTCCGCTTCCCCTTCCGCGCCGCGTTTCCGTTAGCGCGAAAGAGGCGTGATTCTAAGCACCCGCCCTCATCCACGCAAGCCCTTTGTGAAAATATTTTGAAAAGCCCTCGTGCGCTGGCGCGCACGGGGGCTGGCGTTACGACGAGCCACGCGTCGCCACGCGATCAACCCTCTATTGGTGTGACGTATGCCTCACGTCCCTCTATATATACGGACGCGGAACGGGCAAGGAATCCGGTGCTGTCGAGTATCATGCCGCGACCGAACCACGCACTCATATCCACGATGGACAGCACGACTCAATCCGGCGACGCCGACCTTCGCGACGAATATGCAGCGCTCCGCGAGCGCGCCATCATCCTGGAAGAACAGGCTCCGCCGCTTCTGCAACGCATCTCGGATGTATTGCCGCGAATCAGTGGTGAATCCGAACTGGCAGACGAGCACCGCGAGCGGCTCGTCGGCGCGCGCAACGCGGCAATGGTCTCGATCGAAAATTATCAACAGGCGATTCCCTTCCTGCAGACTGCCGACTCGATCATCGAGCAGTTGGACAAGACGCCCGAGCGTGACGAAGACATCGAGTGGCGCGAATCGCTGCTGCAACGGCTCGACGAACTGATCGACGTCGCAGTCGTGATGATCGACGACGCCGAAGGCTACTTCGAACAGGCGCAAGCCTGCGACCTGTCCAGCGTGCCGAAAGCCATCCTCGAGGATTGAATAACGCAGCCCGGGATCGCGTAGCGCACCGGCCTAACGCCGTGTGCGCCAGCCATTCCGATGCTTGCCGGCCGGCAATCGCAGCCTGACACCTTCGCCGGCACACCGGCCGCGCCCCTCCCGAAAAAGCTCACCTTTTTGTTACGCGCCTCGCCCGGGCCGCGCGACACGACTACGGTGAGTCGAGAGCGATCGTCTCGTTCACGATCGGCACGCGGATATATCCGCCCTCCGTATCGCCATACGCGTGCGCATTCCCGTCGATGACGTATTGCGCGGTCAACGCGCACAGGGTCGCGTCTCGCGCATCGACGGACTTCAGCGTCGACACATCGATCCCCAGTCGCTCCAGCAACTGCCGGCGCTGGTTGCGTTTCTGCTTCGCCGACGCAACAGTCTTGCCCAGCATTGCGCAGGTGATCGCATAAGGATAGGTTTCGAAGCTCGCCCGCCCGCCCGCATAGCGCGCGCCGGTCAGCAGCGGATAGGCGTCCGCGAGTGCGCGGTAGACACGCTCTCCCGTGAACATCCAGTCGAAGAAGCCTGACGTGCTCGCGACTGCCTGCTCCCGTGACGGCGTCGGAAAGCATGAGATCCGTTTGCGCGCGAGCGCCTGTTCCGCCGCCCGGCGCCCGCTCCCCGTCCACCACACGCTCGGTGCGTCGACACCGACGGCCACGACGTCATGGGCGAGACACAGCGCAGGCACCGCCTCGGGCGCGATCCGTTCCTCGCGGCAAACGACCGTTGGTCCGCGCAGGATCACGAGATCGCATTGCTTCTTTTCGCCACCCACATCGACACCCGCCACGGCCAGCGATTGCCGCGCGGATCCAGCGGATCGGGCCGATCGCATGCGGGCGCCTCAGTCCGCCGGCCGTGCGTCGTAGGCGGCGTCGAAGATCGCTTCGAGACCGGGATGCACGCCGCGCATCGGGTCGACGACCGACTTCGCCCAGTCGAAGTACGCCTGCTTGCGCTCGAGCGGCCAGTCCGCGGGCGGATGCCGTGCGATGTCGCGCAGGTTGCAGATCTTGTCGGCCAGCTTCACGAGCTTCGCGCGCCGGCTGATGGTCGCCGCATGCTCGACCTGCAGGCGCTTGCGCTCTTCCTTCGGCAACGACTTGTCGTCGGTGACTTCCATCACGATGTCCGCCACGTCCTTGCCGAACAGCCGCAGCAGCTCCTGCTCGGTCGTCTCCGTATCCTCGACCGTGTCGTGCAGCACGGCCGCGACGATCACCCGCTCGTCCTCGACGCCGGCCTCGTTGGCCAGCACGTCGGCGAGCGCGATCGGATGATTGATGTACGGCGACGCTTCTTCGTCCTTGCGCCGCTGATTGCGATGCTTGTCCGCCGCGAACGCGATGGCAGCTACCAGCTTTTTCATATTCCCCCCTCGTATGGCCAGACCCGCGACCGGCAGAACCGGCCGCGCGCATTTCGGAACCGCACATACTACCTGCACGCGATGACCGCGCCCGTGCGCCGGCATCCCGGCACACCCCGCATCACGCGCTCACCGGCGCGCGCTGCAGCTCGACCACGTTGACCTGCGCACCGAATACGTCCCGCACGAGCGGCAGCAGGTGGTCGTGGTGCGTCAGGAACAGCACCTGGGTTCGCGTCGACAGATCGCGCAGCGCGTCGAGGCCGGCCTTCGCGCGCGCGTCGTCGAAGTTGATGAACAGATCGTCGGCCACGAACGGCAGCGCGGTCCGGCTGCCGAGCTGCAGTTCCAGTGCCGCGATCCGCAGCGCGAGAAACAACTGGTCACGCGTGCCTTCGCTCAACCCGGCAACCTCGACCGATGCGCCCTTCGTCCGCCGTGCATACAGGGCGGGCGGCGTCCGTTCGGTATCGACGGTCAGCCGCGAGAATTCGCCGAGCGTGAGCCCGGCAAAGATTTCGCCCGCGCGCCTGAGCATCGGCCCCTGCTTCTGGTCGCGATAGCGATCCGTCGCCCACTTCAGCAACCGGCTTGCGGTGGCCGCTTCCAGGTACTGTTCGGCTGCATCGCCCATCGCCGCCAGCGCTTCCTGCCGTTTCGACTCGGCAACGGCCGCGCTCGCCTGGCCGTCGATCGCGCCGAACGCCTGATCGGCCACGACCTGCTGCTGTGAAAGCTCGTTGAGCCGCTTGCCGACATCGCCGAGCGATTGCTTCACCGCTTCGAGGTACGCTGGTACGTCGGCGATGTCCTGCTCCGCGACCTCGGCTTCGACGGCGGAGCGGGACAGGCCGTCGCCGTCGCGCACCAGTGCCTCGTGCGCGGCATCGACCGCCTGCCGGAGCTGGCGCTGCCGGTCCGAGCGTTCGGCCAGCGGCAGCGCGGCATCGATCGACACGACACCGGCCAGTTGCAGCAGCGGCTGGACGCGTGCCTCGGCACCGGCCACCGCGGCGGCGGCATCCGCGACCTTGCCGTCGGCCTGCCGCACGGCCTCGTCGGCCCGATCGATCGCACGCGCGATTTCCCTGGCGGCGGCGAGGCGCATCGTCAGTCGGCGCGCGACGTCCGGCCAGTCGCCGCTCGTCAGCCATTCCGGCGCGAGCGCCGAGGCAAGCCGCCGTGCGCCCGCCTCGAGCGCGGCCAGTTCCGCACGGATCGCGACGATGCGGTTGCGCGGCGCGTCGGCATCGGCCAGTTCGGCCGTCACGGCGTTGGCAAGCGCGAGCGCACCTTCCGCCGCGGCCAGCGTCGCCGCGCTCGTGGAAAGCTTCGCGTCGGCCAGCGCAACGCGCCATTGCGCGTGCCACGCGTCGTAGGCCGCCTGCGCGTGGCCGGCCCGCGATTGCGCCGTCGCGCATCCGCGTTCGACTTCCCGCGCGCGCTCCTCGAGACTGTCCTGCTGCGCGAGCGCTTTCTCGGCCGACTGTACGAAGGCCTCGGCGGTCGCGACGAGTGCCGCCAGACCATCCGACTCGCCACCTCGCGACACGGTACGCAGCGCCGTGCGCAACGCGGCTTCGGCACTGGCCCGCGCGGCGCGAATCGTGTCGAATTCGCTGCGCTGGCGATCGAGATCGGCCTGCGCGGCGAACACCGTGTCGCGCTTCGCCAGCCAGTCGCCCATCGCCGCCAGCGGCATGCCGGGCACCGCGGCCGTCGTCGCGAGCGCGGCCCATGCGTCGCGATGCACGCCGAGCTCACGCTCGCGCTCGTCCAGCGTGGCCTGCCTGCGCGCCACGCCCGCACGCGCGGATTCGACCTGCTGACGCAGCGACTGCAACGTCGCCGCTGCCTGCGTCGCGCCCAACTGCGCGTCGACGAGTTCGTCCGCAAGGCGAATCGCATCGTCGAGCGCGGGCGCGCCCGTCGCGAGATCGGTCGCGCCGCTGCGGATATCGCCCCACGCGCCGTCGCGCCGCGCACGCGCTGCCAGCACGTCGGCGGTCGTGACGACCTTGTGGTTCTCCGCGAAGTGCTTCTCCTGCAGTTCAAGCCGCTCGAGCTCTTCGAGCGCGCCGTCCCGTGCGTCGCGTGCGGCAGCGGCCGCGCTCGCGCGTTCGCTGTCTTCCTTCAGCAGCGCACCGAGCCGTGCCACCGACGGCACGTCGAGCGCGCGCAGCGTGTCGACCGGCATGCGCCACCGGCCGAGCGCATCGAGTGCGCCGGACAGTGCGCGTTCGGCAGCAGCGATTTCCTGTTCGAGCGCCTGCTCGCGCTGGCCGCTGTTGCGAAAGCCCTGCGCATCGGCCAGCGCCGCGCGCAGCGTTTCCGGCACATCGACGGTCGACAGGCGCGCCTGTTGTTCCCGCACCTGTGCAAGCTCGCGCGTGCGTTCGTCGAGCGATTCGCGCGCGCCGGCCAGCGCCTGGTGCAGCGCGCCGTGTTCGCGCAACAGGTTGGCCACGGTCTTCAGCGACAGCGCCGTCGGCAGCGACGCACGCAGCGACGCTTCGTCCGTCGGCCAGTCGAGCTGGGCGGCCGCGGCGAACGCGGCGGACAGGTGCCGCTCGACGTCCGCACCCAGCAACAGCAGATCCTGCGCGTGATTCATGCACGCGCCGCGCAGCCGATCGAGCGCCTCGATGTCGGCTTCGAGCGCCAGCGTGTCAGCGTCGGCGTCGATCGCATCGCGCGCCTGCCGTTTCGCGAGCAGGTCGGCACGCCGTTCCTCGAGCACCTTCTGTTCGGCCGCGAGATCGCCCTGCGCCTTCAACAGATCCGCATACACGGTGGGCGGCAACTCGACGACCGCGCCCAGTTCCGCGAGCGCCGCGTCCTTGACCGTCAGCTCCTTGAGGTACGGCGCCAGCCGTCGCACGCGCTCGAGCTTCGAGCGCAGCGCTTCGAGCCGGCGCTGTTCCGCGCGCGCCTGCTCGATCTCCTGTTCGACCGCTTCGCGCGCGTCCTTGCGTTCGACCCAGTCGCGCGTGCGCACCTGAACCGTCTTCAGTTCGGTCACGGCTTCGTTGAACGACGTTTCGGCGAGCGCAAACGCGCTGCCGCTGCGACGCGGCGCCCACAGCTCGACCGCACGCGCATCGAGCTCCTCGCGCACCGGCCCGAGACTGCCGACGCCGGCGGCCGATTCGAACAGCACCTGGCCGAGCTTGTCGGATGCGTCGAGAATGCTCCGGCCGCCGGCGACCAGACGCCCGTGATCGAGCCCGAACATCTGCTCGAAGAACTCGCGCGTGGCGCCGTCGAGAACGGCGGCCAGGTAATCGTCGGGCAACCTGTCGTCGGCGGGCGTGCGCAGCGGACTGCGCCCACGGGCGCGGTGGAACGCGAGTTCGCCCGTGCCGCTCTCCAGCACGCCGCCGATCCGCAGTTCCGGTGTGCTGTGCAGGAAATCGAGGGGCGTCTGCAGCTTCATCCCGAACAGCAGTTCCGACACGGCCGTGCGGATCGTCGACTTGCCGGCCTCGTTCGGCCCCACGATCACATGGAAATCCTCGCCGGCCGACGGGAAACGCAACGTCTCGTCGGTGAACTTGCCGTACTTGATCAGATCGAGCTGATTGATCCGCATCGCTTACTCCCCCCTCGCCAGCCGCGCAAGCAATGCGGGCCCGACCTGCTCGACGAGTGCCGTGAACTCGCCCGCGCGTGCCATCGCCAACAACGGCACCTCTTCCTTCACGTCGCTGCGCACCTTGCCGACGAACGGCTTCAGGTCGCGTTCGAGCAACTCGAGGAAATCCGGATCGCGCGCGGCGTCGGCCAGGATCTGCTTCAGGTCCTCGAGCGCTTCGAGCTGCTCGCTTTCGCCCGGCTGATGATCGGCCGCGGACGTCGCGAGCCGGACCTTCTCGAGCCACAGCCGCTCGTTGCCGATGATGCCGATCTGGTTCAGCACCTCCGCGCGCAACTGCGGCGCGCGGCCGAAAAAGAGGCCGTGGGCGGGCGTACGCCCCGCAACCGTCACGCGCACCGCGCGCGGCACATGGCCGTCGACGGTCAGCAGCGCTTCCAGCGACTGGCCGATCTTTCTCGACAGGTCGACGACGGTCAGGCAATCGGACGCGTCGACCGACACGGCTTCCCAGCGCAGCACGTCGAGATACAGACGCTCGACCTGCGTGCGGCCTTGCTCGACCGTCACGAGCACCGCGCCGCGGCGGCCCGTCTCGCGGATGTGGCGCCCCTGCAGGTTGCCGGGAAACACCACGGTGGACGGCCCCGACCATTGCTGGAATTCGTGCACGTGGCCGAGCGCCCAGTAGTCGTAGCCTTTCGCGTGGAGTTCGGCCAGCGTGCACGGCGCATAGTTCGCGTGCGCCGCATAGCCTTCGAGCGCCGTGTGCAGCACGCCGATGTTGTAGTAACCGGGAACCGGGTCCGGATAGCCGATCGCGAGATTGTCGACGACGGCCTTGTCCTTGAAGCTCTGCCCGTGCAGCGCGACTTCGAATTCAGGCAGCTTGTGGGTTTCCGCCTTGCGGTGGCCGAACACCGTGACGTTGTCGGGCAGCGTCAGCTTCTTCGTCATCTCGCTTTCGGCATCGTGGTTGCCGCCGAGGACGAACGCACGGATGCCGGCCTTGCGCAGGCGCCCCATCTGCTGGCCAAAGAAGATGCCCGTGTTGTGATCCTTCCAGTCGCCGTCGTACAGGTCGCCGGCAATCACGAGGAACGCGACTTCCACTTCGATCGCACGATCCACGAGTTGCCGCAGCGCCTCGCGCGACGCGTTGCGCAACTGCGCGGCCGGCGCGTCGGGATACGCGCTCAGGCCGTGCAACGGGCTGTCAAGGTGTATGTCTGCCGCGTGGATGAACTTCACGAAGATTCCTCTGTTTCATGACGATAAAGCCGGCGATCGCCGCGCGATGCCGTGAGCCAGGCCATCAGTCGCAATCCTGGTAGCCGCCGGGTTCGCCGCAACGGATACAGCGGAACATATATGCGGTCGGTGAACCGTCCTTGTCGAGTGCGGCAAGGAAATGCTCCCACTCCGCGCCCTCGTCGAGTCCGGTCGATTCCCGAATCGACGCGATTGCCTGCGGGCCGAGCGCGCGCAGTTCTCCGGCACCGGCACGGCCGATGAACTGCGCGGCATCGCCGCAATGCGTCCACCACCGCTCCTGCTGCCAACCCTGAAAGCCCGGCGTGCGACAAGTGATTTCGCTGACGACCGCGTCGGGCACTTCGTCCCATTCGCCGCCGCCGATGCCGTCCGTGTCGGTGAAGGTTGCGCCGAGCCGCGCGTGTGCCGAACCGTCGGCGATGCACCATGGGCAGATGCAATTCTCATACTCGTCGACCGCATACACGGGGCCGGCGTAGACGTAACCACGTGCATCGCCGCAACACACGCAGCGCGCGTCGGAGCGGATCACGCTGCCCGTTGCCAGCGGGTCGGGATGGTACCTGAAAGCGGGTAACGACATGACGCTCTCCGTGGAGCCGGAAGGGAGGAAAGCACGCGATGCGAATTCGCATCGCCATCGTGCCACGGGATGACCGTGTTACTGCGGTACCTCGGTCTCGACAAATGTGCCGTTCACGAAACGATAAACGCGATGCAGCGCGCCGCCATGCGCGACATATTCCCACCGGATGTCGATGGCGGCCGGATCGTCGCGCCACGCGATCGCCAGGTAAGGCGACTGAGTTCCACCGTCGGTTTCGAGAGAAACGGAATCGAGACAGCTTTGGACCGGCAGCGAGAAACGTGGCACCGCACGGGTGCCGCGCAGTTCCAGCACGTATAGCGACCCTTCTTCGCCCGCGCCGCAATATCCGGTCGGACGGCTGCTCGACGAGCGATTGACGACGACCAGCAGATAGTCGTTGCCGTCGATCCGCTTCGAACGGCCCGACGGGAACGCAACGCTCGATGCCTCGGCCAATGCACGGCGCAGCGCAGCCGGCACGATCAGTGCCGATTTCGTGTGGCGGGCCGCATCGACCTCGAACAGCCTCGGGCTCGCCCATTCGATCTCGTGACCGTTGGCGAGCCGCACCGATTCCGGTGCCGGCGTTTCGGCGAATGCAACGGCAGCATTCGAGGCCAGCAGCGCCAGCGCCGCGAGCTTCAATGCAATCGACGATCTCATCGGGCCGATCCGTGGCCGCAAGAATCGCGCAGGATCGTCGTGAAGTCCGTCGCATGCGCCGGCATGCCGCTCGGGCCGCGGCGACCCAGGATCGCCGCGCGCGCATCGTTCGCCGCGACGCGCGCGGCCGATCCACGACGCAACGTCACTCGCCGCGCGGCACCGGCGGCGGAGCATAGCCGTTGTCATTGCCGGGGAACGGATTCGCGTTGCGGCGCAGCGCTTCCTCTTCATTCTCCTTCTGCGCGAACAGCGCGACGCCGATCACGCCGACGTTTGCCGAATCGCCGTACTTCGAGTTCGCGACGTAGCTGTCGGGCACCGCCGCGAAGCGGAACGCGGCGACTTCGTCGCGGCTCTTGCGGAAGCCCTCGATCGTCAGCGTGCGGCCCGGATACAGCACGTAACCGCCATTCGTGTAGCTGCCCGGCCGCCCCGACAGCACGTCGAGCCCGTCGACGGTCGACACGACTTCGAACGTACGGCGCCCCTGGTTGCGCAGCACGATCATGTAGCGCGAACCTTCGATGCCCGCCATGTGCCAGCGGCCGTTGCTGCGCGCAAGACGCAGCGGCGCCCCATTTTCGTCCGTAAACGACAGCGCGATGTCGCCGTTGGCGAGCGCGACGCGGGTCGGCAACCGGCGTACCTGGGACGCGGGCGGATGTCCGGGCAACGCATCGTTGTAATAGACCGACGCGAGATCCGTCGGCTTCGTTGGATCCGCGCGTTCGAAATCGACCTGGCGGGTTTCGGATCGCACCGACTCGCCCCATGCGGTGCCGAGCCCGCGGCGTTCGCTGGCATCCGGCGCGGCGGCGGACGCGCCGGTGCTGGCGGACGGCGGGGGCGGCGCTGCGCAGGCGGCCAGCCAGAGCGCGCAGGCGAGCGCGAGAAGACGGAACAGGATGGTCATGACGTGAGGCCTCGGAATGTTATCGGGCCGCGCCGGACTGGCCGGAACGGCGTTTTGGTGTCGTCTGTCGTCACGATGTCGATCGGACATGCTGGCCCGTGTCGGCCGGCACCGCGATCCCGGCGGCCCGGCGATCGGGAGCCCCGCTATTTAAGCATGGCGGGCGGGCAATGGGCAGGGGGCGCGCACACCGCCCGTTGCGGGCACGTGCCGGCGGCCCCAGGCAAAGGCGTGCATACGGGTCGCGCGCCGGATCGGTGGCGAACGTCGACGCATCCCCGTATCGAGGATGCGTTGAACGGCGCGCCGCGCGCGCCAATAGAAAAGCCCGGCCCGCATCGAAGCGGGCCGGGCCTTGACGGGAAGCGTGACGCTTACAGCGCGCCGCCTTGCGCGGACGCCGAACCTTTCACACCGACCGATGCGCCGCCCTGCACCGCGTTCGTCGCACCTTCGAGCGCCTCACCGGCCTTCGCCTTCGCGCCGCCGGCGACTTCGCCTGCCGTCGACACCGCGCCTTGCGCGTGGTTCTTCGCCGTGCCCGCGACATGCTTCACGTGCGATTTCGTCGAGTGGACGGCCGATGCGGCGGCATCCTTCGCCGTGCCCGCTGCCGAACCGACCGCATGCGTCGCACCGCCCACCGCGTTGCCGGCCGCCGAGCCCACGCCGCCGACCGTCTTGCCGACGCCGTTCAGCGCGCCGCCGACGACGTTACCCGCGCCCGAACCCGAGCCTGCCGCGTTCGCGCCGGCGCCGGCCTGCACACCCACGCCACCGCCGAGCAGCGGCGTCTGAACCTGCGCGCCGACACCGGCGGAACCCTGGGCGCCGGTTTGCGCCGTCTGTGCGAACGCAGCCGAAGTCGCCACTGCCGTCAGTGCAGCACCCACCAGAATCGTACGGATCTTGTTCATGGTCATTCTCCCCAAAGACGTTGTTGCTGCGGGCCGCCTTCGTGCGGCTTGTCGCATGCCTCGCCGCGACGTGCGGCAGGTGGAGCTAATGTAGCGGCGCGATCGTGCAAAACGATTGATTTGCGGGGACTGTTACTTCGGTTGCAAATGCTGACGATTGATTCACACAGTTTGACAATCGGGCGATTGCAACGGGATCGGGACGGTGTAGTCCGGCGGACGAGGAAAAGCTGGAGGCGTGTCGCGCGGCGCATTCCGCGACGGAGCCGAGGCCGATCGCACGGATCGGAACCAGACAGGCAAAACGGCCGGAAGCGACCGGAAACGGCTAGCAGGGAAACCGGCCGCTTCTATAAGCATTCCAAAGGACGCTCGTCGGCCAGCCGTCGGTACGGCCTGACAACCGGCTCCTCGCGATCAGCTCGATGTCGTCGGACACGCACGCCGGCATGCCCCGACGCGCCGAACGCGAGCTTGAACGCCTTTTCCCTCAGCGCATCCACGGCCGGCCGGTCGAGCGCTGCGCCTGGATCACCGTCGATTTCGTCGAACGACGCCATCCACTGCGCGTCGAACGGCTCGGCGTCGCGACTGTCCAGCGCGCGGTCGCAATCCAGGTCGGCGAGGAAATCGAAAAAGCCCGGCGCCGACAGGATGGCGTCCATTTCAAGCAGATGCGCATGCATCATTGCGGCTCCTTCACGATGCACGGCCCCGATCGCCCATCGGCCAATACGGGCACATCGGGGCCGCGCGCGTACCGCCCGATTATGGCCGGAACGTATCGCCGAGCACGACGCCTTCACGCCGCGGATCGGTGCCGCCCTGCAACGCGGGCGACTGGCCGACCGTCACGCGCATCACCGTGTTGACGCCGCTCGCCTGCGCGGACGTCGACACCTTGTGCCCGAGCGCGAGCAGCCCCGTGATCAGCGGATCGTTCGCCCCGTTGTTCGCCGTGTTGACGTTCGGATGCTCGCCGCCGATCGTGGTCGTCGGGCTGTTGCTCGCGCCGAAGTCCACGAGCCCCGCGGACTGCTGCGCGTCGAGCCCCCAGTCGAGCGCGCCGACGAGCGTCTTGACCACGTATTGCGGAATCGTGCCGCCGCCCGGTGAACCGGTCGCCATCACGAAGTCCCCGCGCGAGCCGTCCGCGGCCTGACCGAACACGATCGTCGGCGCCATCGAGCTGCGCGGACGCTTGCCCGGCTGCAGGCGGTTGGCCACCGGATTGCCCGAACTGTCGACCGGGTTCGCGGAAAAATCGGTCAACTGGTTGTTCAGCAGGAAGCCGTTGGTCATGTGGAACGAACCCATGCTCGACTCGACCGTGGTCGTCGCGCTCAGCACGTTGCCGTCGCCGTCGACGATCGTGAACTGGTTCGTGCCGTGCTCGATCAACGTCGTGTCGACCCCGAGCGGCACCGCACCGAGATTGCCCGGCTGCGCGGTCCCCATGCTCTTGGCCGGGTCGATCAGCGCCGCGCGCGATTTCAGGTACGGCTTGTTCAGCAGCGTATTCCACGTGCCGCCCGGCAGCGGCACGAAATCCGTGTCGGCCACGTACTTGTCGCGGTCGGCATACGCGAGCCGCTCGGCCTCGGTGATCAGGTGCACGCCCGCGACGGTCGGCTTGCCGCCTTCGAGATCGATCGCCGTCGGCTTCAGCGATTTCAGGTCGTAGTTCTCGAGAATGCCGAGTGCCGACGCGACCGCGATGCCGCCCGACGACGGCGGCGGCATCCCGCACACCCAGTAGCTGCGATAGGTCGTGCACACCGGGTCGCGGCGCTTCGCCTGGTAGGCGGCCAGATCCGCGACGGTCGTCTTGCCCGGCGTGAGCGTCGAGCCATCGGCGCCCTTCGTCGTGGCGATCTTCGCGACGATGTCCTGCGCGATCTGCCCCGTGTACAGCGCGTTCGCACCCGACTGCGCCATCAGCGTCAGCGTGCGCGCATACGCCGGATTCTTCAGCACGGTGCCGAGCGTCTTCGGCGAACCGTCAGCGTTCAGGAAATACGCGGCGGCCTCGGGGTCGCGCTTCAGGTTCGCGGCGTTCGCCGCGATCGCGTCGGCGAGCCGGCCACCGATCGGGAAGCCGTTGGTCGCGAGCGTGATCGCATCGCCGAACAGGTTCTGCCATGGCAGCCGGCCGTGATCCTGCTGCAGCGCCTCGATGAGCCTCGGCACACCGATCGTGCCGATCGAGCGGCCGCTCGCACGCGCATTCGGCAGCGGCGCGGAGTGGTCGGTCGCATCGTCGACATAGCGCAGGTAGTTTTCCGTCGCGGCGGCCGGCGCGGTTTCCCGGCCGTCATACGCCTGCAGCGTCTTGCCCCGCGCATCGTAGTAGAGCAGCACACCGCCCGAGCCGAGGCCCGTCGCTTCGGGCACGGTCAGCCCGAGCACGGCCTGCACGGCGACCGCCGCGTCGGCGGCCGTGCCGCCTTTCTTCAGCACCGCGCAACCGGCCGCGCTCGCGTAGGCGTTCGACGTGGCGACCAGATACGTTTTCGCATAAACGGGCTTCATCCCGGTGCGATAACCGGACGACGCCTCCGGCAGTGACGGGTCGCCCGGCTGGTTCGACCCGACCACGACAGTCGAGCCGCTGTTGTCGATTGCGAGACAACTCGTGTCGGCCGTGGGTGTCGTCGTGGCGCCCGCGTCGGTTTCGATGTCGTTGCCGCCGCAGGCCGTCATCATGGCGGCCGCGAGCAACGCGGACGCATACGGAAAGATCGCTGTTCTGTTCATTGTCTGCCGATGTTCTTGTCAGTCATTGCGAGGGACATCACGCTGCCTGCGCTCCCCTCGGTGCGCCGACAACGCGTTCGATAGTCCCATGAACAAATTTTTTTCCGCAATAAGGGAATGACGTAATGCCGCCGGACGTTG
This sequence comes from Burkholderia sp. AU4i, assembly GCF_000466765.1. NCBI lineage: Bacteria > Pseudomonadati > Pseudomonadota > Betaproteobacteria > Burkholderiales > Burkholderiaceae > Burkholderia > Burkholderia sp. AU4i. The sequence goes on from NZ_ASSI01000147.1 coordinate 13,322, forward strand.
CACGCACAACGTCACGACCGCACGCGCGCGGGTACGCGTGTTGCACTGCATCGCAGTGCGATGCGCTCGCGTGGCCGCTGTCGTTATCGCGCTGCCCGGCGGCGCTTGCCGGCCGTCCGGCCGTCCTGCGCGAAACCGTGTTCCATCGCTTCGATCGCATCGGAGAAGAACTCGAGGAACATCGTCATGGCGACAGTCGCGCTCATGTCTGCCCGTTGGTAGATGCAGCTGAACGAGCGCGCGCCCGCATCGGCAAGCGGCGTCCACGCGAGCCGGCCGGCAGCCACGTCGTCCACGACGTTCTCGGCGATCAGGAAGCCGACGCCCGCGCCTTCGGCCGCGAGGCGCCGCACCATCGGCACCGAACCCGTCTCGACCAGCGGCCGCACGCTGCGCGGCTGCCGTGCATCGAATTGGTCGAACATCGCACGCAGTTCCGTGTCGGGTGTCATCAGGATCAGCGGATACGCGAAGCAGTCGCGCATCCGCACCTTGCCGCCTGACGCCGCGAGCGGATGGCCGGGCGCCGTGACGACACCCAGCGGCTGGGCAAACGCCCGCACCTCGACGACGCCCGCCGACGTGCGCCGGCGCAACGCGTAGCCGATGTCGGCCTCGCCCGTCTCGACCCAGCGCACGATGCTTTCGCCGTTTCCCGAGCGCACGCTGTACGTGACGCCCGGATAGCGCTGCATCGCGGCGAGGATCGCGTCTGGCACGAGCTTTTCCGCGGTCGATGCGGGCACCGCCAGGTTCACGTGGCCACGCCGCAGCGCGCGCAGGTCCTCGACCTGCGTGAGCGCGTTGTCGAAGTCGCGCTGACCGCGCCGCACGGCCGCGATCACGATCTCGCCAGCAAGCGTCAGCTGCATGCCGCGCGGCAGCCGGTCGAACAGCGGCACGCCGACCTGCTCCTCGAGATTGCGGATCTGCTGGTGCACCGCCGCGGCGGTCAGGTGCAGCGCGTCGGCCGCCTTGCGAATCGAGCCGCGTCGCGCGACTTCGTCGAAACAGCGGAATGCCTGCGATATCGAACGCATGAGTGATCCGTTAGTTTTTTCCGAACAGGCCGTCAAGAATAATCCGATTTTACCGATCGCCCGGATCGTCTAGATTGCGCTGCATCCCCGTGTCCGATTCGAATGGAGCGTGCAGTGACAACCGTCGACCAGATTACCCAGCGCCGCCGTGGCGTCGGCCTCATCGCCCACGATCCCGCGCTGTCCGCGGGCGGCTATACGCTCATCGCGCCGCAGACGGCCGACGGCAACGTCTATCTCGTCGGCATCGACGGTGAAGTCGCGCATCAGTGGAAGATGCCCGTGCGCCCCGGCCGCCACGCGGTCATCCTCGCGAACGGCAACCTCGGCTACAACGGCAATCATCCGCACTCCGAATCGCGCTATGCGCCGTGGTCGATGTGGCATGGCGGCGACTTCTACGAAGTCACGCCGCAAGGCGAAACGGTATGGCGCTATGAGGACCCCTCGCATCATCACGACGCGCAGTGGCTGCCGAACGGCAACCTGCTGTACGCCGCGTGCGAACCGGTCGACGCCGCGTTCGCGCGGCGCGTGCCGGGCGGCACGCCGCACGGCGACGACGAAGTGATGTATGCGGACGTGATCCGCGAAGTGAACCGGGCCGGAGAGATCGTGTGGGAATGGCGTGCGCGCGAACACCTGCGACCCGAGGATTTCCCGATCGCGGCAGGCTTCGGGCGCTATCACTGGCCGCTCGTCAACGGCCTCGCGGTCGACGCGAACGGCCGCGTGCTGATGAGCCTGCGCACGACGTCGGGCATCATCGGCGTGAACCGCGAAACCGGCCGCGTCGACCTGCGGATCGGGCCCGACGTCGTGTCGCACCAGCACGCGCCGGTGCCGCTCGCGAACGGCAACATCCTCGCGTTCGACAACGGCAATTTCCGCCACGGCGCGCACGTCGTGTTCTCGCGCGTCGTCGAGATCGATCCGGCGACGCAGCGCGTCGTGTGGTCGTATGCGGACGACGTCGTGAACCTGTTCTACACGCCGTTCATGGGCAACGCGCAGCGCTTGCCGAACGGCAACACGCACGTCACCGAATCGTCGACAGGCCGCCTGTTCGAAGTGACGCCCGCCGGCGAGGTCGTCTGGGAATACGTGATTCCGTGGTTCGCCGAATACCCGGACGAAGCCGCGCGCAAGACCGGGCCTGGCCAGCTCAACAGCGTGTTCCAGACGTTCCGATACAGCGCCGCGCAACTGCCCTGGCTGCGGGCCTGACCTTGCCGTTCACCGCCGGTTTCCGGCGCTCGTCGCCGTTCGCTTCCGAGGGGCCTGCCGTGTCGCACGATCCGATCCCAACGCCCGTCGACGCACGGCTGCCCGCGTGGCAGCTCGCGCTGTTCGGGCTGCAGCACGTGCTGTCGATGGCCGCGTCCCCGATCACGGCCGTGTTCCTGATCGCAAAAGTGCTCGCGCTGCCTGCGGACCTGACGGTCCAGCTGATCGGCGCGACCTTCTTCGCCTGCGGGATCGGCACGCTGCTGCAATCGCTCGGCGCCGGCCCGATCGGCGCGCGCATGCCGTTCGTGATGGTGCCCGGCGGCGCACCGACGATGCTGTTCGCCGGCATTGCCGCGCAATCGGGGCTGCCGACCGCCGCCGGCGCGGCGCTGCTCGCCAGCGCGTTCTATTGGGTGCTGCTGCCCATCTTCACGCGTTGCCTGCGGCTCTTTCCGCGCATCGTCGTCGGCGCGATGCTGCTGCTCGTGTCGATCAACCTGATCCGGATCTACGCGACGATCGTCGTCGGCCAGCCCGGTTCGGCCGACTTCGCGCAGCCGCGCGCGCTCGGTCTCGCGCTGGCGACGATCGTCGCCACGGTCGTCGTTGCGGGTGCGTTCCGCGGCACGCTCGGGCGCCTCGCGGTGCTGATCGGCCTGACGTCCGGCGCAACGCTCGGCTGGGCGCTCGATGCGATGCCGGCGCTCGCCGACGTGTGGCGCGGCCCGCTGTTCACGCATCCGGTATGGCTGCCGTTCGGGATGCCGCGCTTCGACGTGCTGGCCGCGCTGCCGCTGCTGATCTTCACCGCGATCTCGATGGCCGAGGCCACCGCACAGACCGTCGCCGTCGGCGAAACGTGCGGCAAGCCGATCTCGCTGTCGCGCGACGTGCCGAAGACGATACGCGGCGATGGGCTGGCGTCGCTCGCCGGCGCGCTGTTCGGCACGCCGCTGATCGTGACCAGCGCCGAGAATATTGGCGTCGTGCAGACAACCGTCGTGCGCTCGCGCTACGTGACGGCCGCGGCCGGCGCGATCCTGATCGTCATCGCGCTGTTCGCGCCGCTCGCGCGGCTCGCGTATGCGATACCTGCCGCGGTGGTCGGCGGCACCGCGCTCGTCGTGTTCGCGATGATCGGCGTGATGGGCATCCGGCTGCTCACCGGCGTCGACCTGCACGCGCGCGCCAACCAGTACACGCTCGCGGCCGCGCTCGTCGTCGGCCTTGCACCGATCCTGGTACCGAACCTGTATCGCCATTTCAGCTCACCCGTGCAGATCGTGCTCGGCAACGGCATGGCAGCCGGCACGCTCGCGGCCATCGCGACACAACTGGCGTTCGCCGCATTTGCGCGGCTCAGTGGACAGGCAAGCACGACAGCGGTTGCGGCTTCTTCGCCTTCGCGCGACGGTTGATGGTGCCGGCTCGTGACGTTGCGCGGTGCCGCGTGCCAGCGACATCGCACGCCGAGCAGCCGGTTCGTTTGCGATTGCCGGCCCGACACCCGGCTTCCTCACACGACAGGCCGGGCTCATGTCGGTCAGCCACGGATGATTCGGATGCGGGCCCCGACGCGATGGAACTGGGTACCGGACGCACTCCGTTTCTTCAACACGCGGCTGCTCGCTTGCGTGGGCCCTGCACAACGACTGCATCGTCGACGCACGTCCCGCGCACTGACACACCGCGTCGGACTGGCCATCTGACCGATTGCCGGAGCCTCCGCGTTCCGGCTATAAATCGTGCATGGACACGAATCGCTGGACCCACGACCCCGTCGGCGCCTTCCGGGCATGGCAGGAAACCGCCGCGACCGGTGCCGACCGCCGGCCGTTCGCGCCGCGTTCGGTCGTGCAGCACGTCGCGATGTTCGAACGGTTCTTGCGTCATCTGATCGCGCACCGCGTGTCGCTGGCCACGTTCGGGCCCGATCACGTCGCGGCCTTCCTGGCGGAACTCGAGCACACCTGTGCGCCCGGCACGTCGACTCGCGTGCGCTACGCGAAGCTGATCGACCGGCTGGGCCGGCATCTGGTCGAGGCCGGCGTGCGCACGATTCATCCGGCCGGCCGGACGACGCGTGATCTCGCATGGCCGGACGGCGAGCCCGAGCCGTGCTACCTGCCGCCCGATGCCGACGCGGCGCTTCAGCACCACGTGCAGCCTCGACCGGACGACACGCCGGCCGATTGCCGGAATCGCGCGATCGTCGCGCTGCTGCTCGCGAGCGGCATCACTTCGGCGGAGATACGTGCGACGACGCACGACACGCTCGATCTCGACGCGCGGCCGCCGGCGCTATCCGTGCCGCGCGATCGGGCGCGGCCGGCGCGCCGGATCGCGCTCGCCGAATTTGCACTGGCGCCGCTCGCCGCATGGCGTGCGCGCTCGGCCGACGCGCCGGCATCCGCGTTGCTGTTTCCCGCACCGCGCGGCGGTGGCGCGATGAACGACATGTTCCTGCTGCTCGTGGTGCGCGACGCGCTGAGCGCGATCGGCTTCCACGCGGCGGACATGAGCCCGCGCGTGCTGCGCAATACGGTTGCACGCCGCCAGTTGCTTGCCGGTCATGCTCATGCCGACGTCAGTGCAATGCTCGGTCTCGTCAGTACGCGAACGGTCACGCGCATCCGGCAGACGCTACCGCCCGATGCGGCAGCGGATCGCGCCGCACACGAGCGCTGAACCTGCGTTCGGCGCAGGCTCCGTGTGTCCGGTTCCCTATTCACCCGGCTTCGACTGGACCAGCCGCAGAATCCGGGTGTCGTATGGTGATTGCATCACTTCGGCAATACGGGCCTCGGAAGCAGCCGGATGCAGTGGATTCAGCAGGAAGTTGTGCGCGTGCGGCACGACGACGCTCGGCACGCGCAGCAGCGCGCTCGGCTGTGTGTGCAGCCACTCGGTACCGGCGCTGCGGGTCCAGTCGACGTTGGATCGCCAGTCGTCCGGCGCGTCGCCCTCCGCGATTTCGGCGATATCGACCGAATTGGCTACCTCGATGCGAAGCAACTGGTACCCGCTCGGCAATTGCGCGACCGTGGCGATCTCGAAATGAACGAGCGTCTCGAGCAGCGCGAGCGCCGGATGCTCGGCGAGATACACGACGGGCTGCCCGGCGAAGTGCCAGCGCCCGCCGGCGCGCAACCCGCCGATGCCTTTCAGGTCGGCGAAATTGCTGATCCGCCACAGCGTCGTCAAGCGAAATACCCCTCGTCGATCTGCGTGAGGGCTTCCTCGACGAGCCGCGCACCATGCTCGGTGCTCGCCATGTCGAGCGACGTGCGGCCGCCGAAGCGCTGGAGCCCGTTGCGCAGCCACGCCATCGCCTTGTCCTGGTCGCCGAACGTGGCCGTCGCCTGCGCGACGATGCGCGCGAGACGGATCGCCTTGTCGGATTCCTCGGGCGACAGGCGTTCGTGCGCCTGGCGACGATGGCTCAGCGTGCGGCGCGGAATGATGAAGGCCAGTTCGTCCGATTTCAGCCCGCGCTCGGACAGCCGGTCGATCACCGAGACGTCGACGCGCGCGCTCGCCAGCTCGGCAAGATCGGCCCCCGATCGGACTCGGATCGCCAGCAGTTGTTCGAGAATCGTGAATTCGGCCTGACGCGGATGCGCGACGCCCGAAGGATGAAAAGCAATGGTGCTCATGATTTCTCCAGGCAATTTGCCCAATCATTATAGGCGTTTTGCCGGAAACTGGCGGAAGGTGGATGGAGAGTGTGGCTGTGGTGGAGGTCAGGGCGTCTGCAAAGGCGGGCGCGAACATGACCCACCTGGCTGGAGGCACGTTACTGGGGGGGCGAATCGAAGATTCGCCAGGGTGATGGGAGGCATTTGTTCAGTATATAAAGTCCGAGAAATATCACGTGGTTGTCACGTAACAACATCTTTACTGATTTCATCCACTCCCACTCCGCCGCCCATTCTTCCTGACAAGGCCGGGAGGTTCACCAAGGACGCGGAGATTTCGTCAAGCGCGGCCCCCGGTCCCTGGCACTCGGAACGCCGCTCCTGGCAATTCACCGTTCGTCACGACGGAAACACATCGCCGCGCCTCGCGCCGGATGCGTTCCCATACCGCACGTTTCCCGTCGTCGGTCATGAACACCCGGTGCGAGACCTCGTCGGCCATTCGGCCTCCCCCTTGCAGGCATCGTCGAACAGTGTCGTGCACACATCGACACCCGGGCTGTCGGAGATGTCGTGAGGTGTGGGCGCCATCGAAACACTCGTATGGGTCGAAAATCCGGCATCGCAACGAATCGCGCCCCCATAAACAGCTACCTTTCCGCTGGTGATGCAGCGATGCCGTGTCGCCGTACCGCCCGCCCGGCTTGCTTCGACGACACCACAAGCCGCCCCGATGTCGCCGTGATGTCCACACCGTATGTCGATCCGGCCTTCACACAGTTGCCGACTTGTCGTGGAGGATGTTCCGCGACTCCCCGAAAACCCGACGCGTGGTGCTGACCAACAGAGTCGGCCACACCAAGTTCACCGGTGAACGTCGGAAAACGCGCCACCACCACCGCCAGCCGATTGCCGTGAAGGTTTTCGCCCTTGTGTATCGGCGAATACCTTGTGCCACACCACACGCCGTACGCATCGGATTCATTCGCACGCGCGCGCCGCTCCGGAATCACTTCGCGATCAGCCAGACGTCCTGCAACGGCGCGGGGCCGCGCGGGCCGACCGTCTGGATGTTGACGTCATCTTCGACCGGCGCGCCGTTCGCTCCGATCAGCTTTCGATCGTTCGACGGGCCCAACATAATCGCACTCCTGAATAATGCGCGAATCGCGATTCACGTGGCGCGCACGATCTCCGATCAGCAGCCGAGGTCGTGCGCCATACCGTGAACAATCAGCCCGCCCACGCGGACGACCGGATCACGCTGCAGAAGTTGCCGGCGCGGAAATGCGGATCCTTGTCGGCGAGCACGTCGGCCTTCACGTTGCCGAACGTCGTGTCGGGCTTGTGCCAGATCCCGTCGTAGAACGCCTGGATGATGTCTTCCTTGAAGTGCGGCGTACGCGGATGTGCACGGACGACGGCCTCGCGTTCGACGTCGCTGTATTCCGGATACGTCAGGCCCAGCACGTCCATCTCGACGCCCGCGGTCACGAGCGCGATCACCGGATGCATGTGCTGCGGGATGCCCGGCGTGGTATGCAGTGCGATCGAAGTCCATACGACATCGATATCCTGCTGCGAGATGCCCTTTCCCGTCAGGAAATCGCGGGCGGCGTTGGCGCCGTCCACCTCGAACCGCTCGCACGCGCTGCTGTGTTTGTGCGTGAGCCCCATGTCATGAAACATGCAACCGCAGTAGAGCAACTCCGGATCGTATTTCAGACCGCGCCGCTGGCCCGCAAGCGCAGCGAAATAGAAAACGCGGCTGGAATGATGGAACAGCAGCGGCGACGCGGTATCGCGCACGAGTTCGGTGATCTCGCGCGTCAGCTGGCTATCGGGAATGGTGATGCCTGCAACGTTCTCAGTCATGATCGACCTCCATTGAAAACACCCTTGATTCTCCGGAGACCGATAACTGGCTTCAATAGACGTATTGCGTCAAATCCTGCCATTTTGCGCGACAGACGGACACGGTGCCCGCACGGCAGGAAGAACGCCGGAAACAGGCTCCGCCACGCACTCCGTGCATCGCTGGCCCCCCTATACTGCTACCCGTCACGTTAGAAACAACACGCAATCGATCATGCCGAAGGTCGTGGGAATCTTCGCCGTTCCGGGCGTTCAACTGCTCGATGTCTCCGCACCGCTCGACGTCTTCGCGCAAGCGAACGCCGAATGCGGGAAACCGTTCTATACGTTGCGGATCATTGCGGGCGAGTCCGGCCCGATCCGCAGTTCGTCCGGCGCGCAGCTGCTGCCCGACTGGATCGTTCCCGACATTCCCGAGCGCATCGACACGCTGCTGGTCGCCGGCGCGCCGGGCGCCGGCCGGATCGCACTGCGCACCGACGTGCTCGCGTGGCTGCGAGCGGCGGCCGTGCAGAGCAAGCGCTACGGCTCGATCTGCACCGGCGCGTTCATTCTCGCGGCCACCGGCCTGCTGAAAGGGCGTCACCTGACCACGCACTGGGCTGCCGCGGACGCGCTTGCCGAAGCCTATCCGTCGCTCGCCGTCGACGCGGATGCACTGTACGTGCGCGACGGCAAGCTGCGCACCGGCGCCGGCGTGACGGCCGGGCTCGATCTCGCGCTCGCGCTGGTCGAGGAAGATCTCGGCCGCGAGATCGCGCGGCGCGTCGCCGCGCAACTGGTCATGTTCTTCAAGCGACCGGGCGGGCAACTCCAGTTCAGCCGCAAGGGCGAGGCGCGCCCCGCCGGGCGTTCGGTGCTGCAGGAGGTCCAGCGCTGGATCGCGGCCAATCCGGAACTCGAGCACTCGGTGGCGGAGATGGCGAAGCATGCAGGCATGAGCCCGCGCCACTTCGCGCGGCTGTTCCGCGCGGAAGTCGGCATGACGCCTGCCGCATGGGTCGAGGCGACCCGCATTTCGGCAGCCCGCCACCTGCTCGAGAATGGCCACGACACGCCGAAACAGGTCGCCGCGAAATGCGGCTTCGCGAATGTCGATACGCTCAGGCGGTCTTTCACCCGGCACGTCGGCATCACACCTGCCGAATACCGGAAACGGCAGGCAGTCCTGGCCGAGTGACACGGCAGTACGCACGCGATACGACACGAACGATGATCTCGTCAGCCCCACTCGAACACTTCGGAATACGATTTATTCATCGTTGTCCGGCCACTTGCCGAGCGACGACATCGCTCCATCGACGGCCTCGCCCGTGGTCCAGATCAAGCGCCGGACAGGCTCGCAATCGTCAGACGAAATCCTCACCCGCTCAGATCGTTTACCCAGTTGCAATAATTATTCGCTGGAACGCGTATTTCCGACCGGTAACGCGATCGCTACGATGCAATCAACCGCTGAACGCAACAAGCGAAGCGCGAAATCAATGAAACCGGAGGTCATCATGAAGTCGTTCATCTACGCTGTCGTCGCCGCAACCGCCCTGTCCGCCTCGTACGGCGCATTCGCACAGTCGAATTCGTCTGGCCAACTGACGCGTGCCCAGGTGCGCGCGGAACTCGTTCAGCTCGAACAGGCCGGCTACAAGCCCGAAGTCTCCGATCAGTATTACCCGCGCGCGCTGCAGACCGCACAGGCCCGTGTGACGAACGCCGATGAAACCGGCTACGGCGCGCAAGCCGCCGCTGGTGTGCGTGCCGGCCGCGCGATCGCGGTCAAGCAGGACGGCCGCGACTCCGTGTATTTCGGCCAGTAAGCGCCCGTCACGCGCCGGCGTATTCCGATACGCGCGCGGCACACCGCACAACACCCCGCTCCCGTTCCAACGGGGCGGGGTGTTGCTTTTCGGTCATCCGTTCCGGGCACGGATCGCCACCCATCGCACGCGATCTTCCGAACGCCGTGCCGTTCACGCAGGCAGCCGGTGTTTGCGCATAGAATGGCCGCGTGGTCGGCGCCGGCCGAAACGAACGCGAGCGGAAACCACGACGCCCGGCTTGCCCGATCGTCGCCGCGCCGCAGGCCGGCCCCGATGCCGCACTCATCGCATTTTTCGAAAAGGAGCGGTTTCATGTCTCAAACATCCGGTTCCATGATCACGTTTCAACGCCCGGACGGCCAGGAACTGCAGGGTTATCTCGCCACGCCGGCAAAGACCGAAGGCGCGCCTGCGGTCGTCGTCATCCAGGAATGGTGGGGGCTGAACGACCAGATCCGCGGCGTCGCGGATCGCCTCGCGCGCTGCGGCTACTTCGCGCTCGTGCCCGACCTGTATCGCGGCAAGTCGACGGTCGAGGAAGAAGAAGCGCACCACCTGATGACCGGGCTCGATTTCGGCGACGCGGCCTCGCAGGACATTCCGGGCGCCGTGACGTATCTGAAGACGCTTGCGTCGCGTGTCGCGGTAACGGGTTACTGCATGGGCGGCGCACTCACGCTGCTGTCGCTGCAGTTCGCCGATGCGGACGCGGGCGTCACGTGGTACGGCTTCCCGCCGCTCGACTACCTGGATCCGGCGAAGCTCAAGGTGCCGCTGATGGGCCACTGGGCCACGCAGGATGCGTTCTTCGCGATCGACCAGGTCGATGCGCTCGAGAGGAAGCTGACCGACGCGAAGGTCGGTTTCGAATTCCATCGTTATCTCGCGCATCATGCGTTCGCGAACGAAACGGCCGTCGGCCCCGGCCGTATCGCGGGCACGCAGTTCGATCCGGTGTGGTCGCAAATGGCATGGGATCGCACGCTGACGTTCTTCGGCCGCACGCTTTGGACAAAGCAGGCATAGCGCAACATCGCTTCGGATGTGAGCAGCCGAGCAATAAGAAAACGCCACGGATTTTCATCCGTGGCGTTTTCGTTTTTGCATCTCGCCGGTTCGGCAGGCAAAAGCGGTTGCCCGCTCCTGCCCGACCTTTCACTTACCCGTTCGTCGACGCCGACGACGCAGGCGCCGGAGCGGCCGCCTTGTCGTAGTCGACCGGCGCATCCGGCGCGCGCGGCGTCTCGCCGGCTCGCTGGATCCACCCGCCGCCCAGTGCGCGGTACAGGTCGACCAGATTCGTCCAGCGCGCCAGTCGTGCGTTGATCAGCGTCTGCTGTGCCGAGTACAGATCCGTCTGCGCGGTCAGCACCGACAGGTAGCTGTCGACGCCGTTCTTGTAACGCAGGTCCGACAGGTCGAAACGTCGCTGCTGTGCGTGCTCGTTGCGCTCGAGCGCCGCGATCTGCTGGTCGTACGTGCCGCGTGCGGCCAGACCATCCGCCACTTCGCGGAATGCCGACTGGATCGCCTTCTCGTAGTTCGCGATCTCGATGCGCTTCTGCACGTTCGCGAGGTTCAGGTTCGCGATGTTCTGCCCGCCTTCGAAGATCGGCATCGTGATCTGCGGCGCGAACGACCACGCCGCCGTGCCGGCCTTGAACAGGCCGCCCAGCGTCGGGCTGCCGGTGCCGAACGCGCCCGTCAGCGAGATGCGCGGGAAGAACGCCGCGCGTGCCGCACCGATGTTCGCGTTCGCGGCCAGCAGCGTCTGCTCGGCCTGCATCACGTCCGGACGACGCGTCAGCAGATCCGACGGCAACCCGGCCGGCACGTCCGTCAGCAGGTTCTGCGCGTCGAGCGGCATGCCTGCCGGCAGATCATCCGGCAGCGGCTCGCCGATCAGTTGCACCAGCATGTTCAGTGCCTGCGCACGCGCACGCGCCTGCTGCTGCTGGTTCGACAGCGCCTGCTCGACCACTGTCTGCGCCTGACGCAGCTCGAGCTCGGAGCCCGTGCCGTTGTCGAACCGCAGCTTGGTCAGGTCGTACTGCGCCTGAGCGGACTTCAGCGTGTCCTCCGTGACCTTCAGCAGGTCGTCGGTCGACAACAGCGTCAGGTACTGGTCAGCCACCGAAGACACAAGCGAGATTTCCTGCGCCTGCCGTGCATACGACGTCGACAGGTACTGCGCGAGTGCCTGGTCCTTCAGGCTCTGCACGCGGCCGAACAGGTCGAGCTCCCACGACGCGGACAACCCGACGTTGTAGGCACGCGAGA
>NZ_ASSI01000148.1:0-35359 GCF_000466765.1 Burkholderia sp. AU4i
AAGACTCGGTGGAAATCAACAGGCACGCTTTCGGGAGGCGAGCAGCAGGTCCTCGCCATTTCACGCGCCCTGTGCGGGCGCCCGAAACTGCTCCTGCTGGACGAACCCTCCGACGGTGTGCAGCCCAACCTGGTCGAGCGCATCGGCGAGGTGATCCCCGACCTGTGCCGCCGCTCGAAGCTGGCGGTGCTCCTCGTCGAACAGAACCTCGATCTCGTCCTCCAGAGCGCGCAACGCTGCATCGTGCTCAGTAACGGGCGCCTGGTGCATGCCGGCACCGTCGAACCGCAACCGGGTGACAGCGGTGAACACCCGCTCGCGCGCTATCTCTCTCCAGCCGCGGAGCTTGCCGCGGATTCCCAGCATGAAAACCTCCAGTGACCTTCAGTGAGAATACGCATGAACCGTCGTGACTTTTCCCGAACCGTGCTGCTGGGTGCGGCCGCTTCCCTTGCCGCATCAACTGTCCCCCGGCTTGCGCGCGCGGCTACGCCGTTGAAGATCGGTCTGCTCGCGCCACTTAGCGGACCGCTCACGCGTGTGGGACAGACCAACCGCAACTGTGCCGCGCTCGCAGTGGACGAAATCAATGCTGCCGGTGGTCTGCTTGGCCGGCCGCTGCAACTGAGCGTCGAGGACACGCAGATGTCCACGGCCGTGACGCTTGAGAAGGCGCGCCAGCTTTTCATGCGTGACGACGTGGCGATGATTACAGGCATGGTGCTGCCGTCCGAGCGAGAGGCGGCCCTTCAGGCCGCACGGCCGGCGCGAAAGCTCATCGTCTATCCGAATTTCGACGAAGGACGGTGCGACCCGCAACTGCTCACGACGGGGCTCGCCGCCAGCCAGCGGATCGAGCCGCTCATTGCGTGGCTCATGCGCGACGGTGGCCGATCCGTGTGCGCTGTCGTCTCGGATATCGGCAGCAACCGGAAGGTGCTGATTCCGCAACTGCAGGCTGCGGTGGCCCGCCATGGCGGCAAGTTCCTCGATGTCTACTGGCTGCCCTTCGGGACACGCGACTATGGCGCCGTCCTGCAGCAGGTCGCCGGCGCCGGGCCGCAGATCGTATGGCACAGCATCGGCGACGACCCGGTGACGTTCGTGAAGCAGTACCGGTCGTTTGCGATGAAGCCGCAACTGGTGACGGACATCGCACACGAATCCCTTTCGATTGCCACCACGGGTGCCTCGACCGGGACGATCGGTGTGTCGTCGTATTTCATGAGCATCGACAACCCGGAAAACCAGGCGTTCCTCACGCGATATACGGCCCGTTACGCCGGTGCGCGCGATCCGCGGCTGGGCCGCTATGCCGTGGTGCTGCCGCATGGCGAGAACACGTACGCAGGCATTCGTCTTTTCGCCGAGGCCGTGAAGTCGGCAGGAAGTGTCGACGCCGATCGCATCAGGGCCGCGTTACCCGCCGTCTCCGTTGCGCTACCGCGCGGAAAGGCCGGCGTGAGTCACGACGGCGGTCATGTGCTTTGCCAGACACGCATCGGCCAGGCACTTGCCGACAACAGCTTTGCGATCCTCGAGTCCACTGGTCCCGTCATCCCGGTGTGTCAGGGATAGGTACGTTGCATTCATTGTGCGCAAACGTTCGTCTCAGTAGATAAGGACTACAGAATGAGTGAAATTGTCATGCTGAGCGCGGCTCAGCTGGTTGCCGGGTTCCGGCAGTGCACGCTCTCGCCGGTGGAGGTCATGTGCGAGGTACTGGACCGGATCACGAAGCTCGACCCGGTGGTCAACGCGTTCTGCGCCCTTGACGAGGAAGAAGCGATGTCGGCTGCCAGCGAGGCTGAGCGGCGGTGGATGCGCGGCGAGCCGTGCGGTCCGCTTGATGGTGTACCAGTATCGGTCAAGGATCTTGTTGCCGTCGCCGGTCTTCCAACACGGCAGGGGTCGTGGACTGCCTCGCCGGACCGCGAAAGCGTCGATGCGCCGGCCGTGGCGCGGCTGCGTCGCGCTGGCGCCATACCGTTTGGCAAGACAACCACGTCCGAGTTCGGCAACAAGATCGTCACCGACTGTCCGATGACAGGCGCAACGCGCAATCCATGGGATACGCGTCTTTCGCCCGGGGGCAGCAGCGGCGGGTCCGCAGTCGCGGTTGCGCTGGGCTTGGGACCGCTGTCGCTTGCGACCGATGGCGGTGGGTCGATCCGGATTCCGGCCTGCTGGAGCGGCGTGGTCGGGTTCAAGCCGACGTTCGCGCTGGTGCCGGCGGGCAGTGCGGCGTCGTGGACTGCATTGTCCACACTTGGCCCGATCACGCGAACCGTGCGCGACGCAGCGTTGATGCTCGATGCAATGACCGGCACGAACACCTGCGCAAACAGCGACGGCCCCCCGGGGACCGGGAGGACGTCCGCCTATTCGGCCGGGCTGGACGACGGCGTCGCGGGCCTGCGGATCGCGTGGTGCGCCGCCCCGGCCGGCGTGTCAGTGGCGCCGGATATTGCGGAGTGCGTCGGGCGGGCAGTGGACGCATTCGGGACGCTCGGCGCGACGGTCATCCCGACCGACGTCGCACCGATCGTGGACTACTACGGCGATGGCCGTATCCATTCGGTCCAGTGGTCGGTGTTCTTCGCCCAGCGTGTGCGGCATATGGAGGCAGCCGACAGGACGCTGCTTGATCCTGACCTGACGGCACTTGCGGATGCGGGGGCACGGATCGACACCGCGACGTTCGTCGATGCCCTGCTTGCGCGTCACGCGCTCGGCGCGTCGATGGAGACCTTCTTTAAGCACTACGACCTGCTGGTTACGCCGACGTTTCATTGCGGGCCACCGCCGGTTCCCAGCTTGCCCGGCCATCTGCGCAATGCCCCGCTGCTGACCGCGTGGTGCAACCAGGCCGGCGTGCCAGCGATATCCGTGCCGTGCGGATTCGCTGGGGATATGCCGACCGGCCTGCAGATTATCGGGCGTCGGGGCAGTGATGCCCTGGTGCTGCGGGCAGCGCGCGCATATGAACTGGCACGCGGGGATTTTCCGGCGCCGGAAGGGGATCTGCCGCTTCCCGGTGACACGGAGATCGCGCCATGAACGTCCAGATTGTCAGGGTGGTGGTCCATGTCGTTGAACGGTGCGCGGAACTGGGCGAGCCGGTCACACCAGCGCATCGGCAGGTGGTCGCTGCTGCCGTGCTGAAGCCGGTCGACCCGGATGGCGCGGGTGACCTCGAGGCGCTCTATGCGACGGGCGCTGACCTGGGTCTGATCCTCACGGGTCGGGCGCTGCACGCGCTCGGTTGTCCGGGAGAGCAGATCCAGGGCTACGGGAAGGCAGCGCTCGTGGGCACTGGCGTGCCGCTCGAGTGGGGCGCGGCGCTGCTACACCCGCGACTCGGCAAGGCGGTTCGCAGCTGTCTGCCGGGCGCGTCCTCAATCATGCCGTCCGTCACGAAGCGAGGGCCGGCGGGTGCCTGCGTCGATATTCCCCTGCACAGCGTCACAGACATGTGGAGCTTCGACCATTTCGACACGGTCACGCTCTGCCTGGCGGATTCACCGGCACCGGACGAACTGCTACTTGCGATTGCACTGGCCGAGCGCGGCAGGCCGCTCGCGCGCGTCAGGCCGGGGTGACGTGTGGCGATAAACCGTGCGGTCAGTCAGGCGCGCGTCAAGCAAACGAGCGAACACTCACAGGCGATGAAGGAGATAAACATGTACAGGGATGGTCGGGGAAGGTGGAGGAAGGGTCTGGCAGCACTGTCGTTGTGCATCACGGCGGGTGCAGCGCACGCGCAGTCGTCAGTGTCGCTATACGGACTGGCCGATGCGTTTGCCGGCGTGGTGCGTACGCCAGGCGCGTCAGGCAACACCTGGCAGGTGGGTTCGGGCGGGCTTTCGACATCGTACTGGGGCATGTCGGGCGCCGAGGACCTGGGCGGTGGCATGAAGGCGATCTTCACGCTCGAGAGCTTTTACCGGATCATCAGTGGACAGTTGGGGGCGTACAACGGACAGTCCTTCTTCGGGCGCCGCGCGTTCGTGGGTTTAAGTGGCCCGTTTGGTCAGCTGACACTGGGGCGCAATGATTCGCTGCTGTTCGTCTCGACTCTGCTGTTCAACCCGTTCGGCAACTCGTTCGTCTTCTCCCCCATCGTGGTCCACAGCTTTCTGGGCTCCGCGATGGGTGCGGCTTCCGTGCAAAGCGATACGGCGATCGACGATTCGATCGTCTACCAGACGCCTGAGATTGGCGGACTCACGGGCAGTCTGCAGTACAGCAATGCGGGCGTCGCGGGCCACGCCGGGCAGGCAAACTACAGTGCGAACGTGCTCTACTTTGCGGGGCCGTTTTCTGCGACGGCCGCAGTCCAGAGCCTGCACACCGCGTCGCTTTTCCTGAACGGCGCCACGGAACAGACAGCGTGGCTGGTCGGCGCCGCGTATCGCCTGCAGGCGGTAAAGCTCTATCTCCAGTATGAGCGGGTGACCAACAACAACGAGCTCACCGACGATACCGTTCAGGTGGGCGCGAGCGCGCAGGTCGGCACGGGCAGCATACTCCTGTCCTGGGCGGGAACGCTCAGGCAGCCGGCACAGGGCGCGGATGTCCGCTGGTCGACCGTGGTGCTCGGGTATGACTATCCACTCTCGAAACGCACGGACGTCTACGCCGCATGGAGATACGACACCATGACCAGCGTCTCGTCCGGCAACAGCCTGGGCGCCGGTATCCGGATGAAGTTCTAGCCGCCCCCATCCGTCGTGGTCGGGTCGCGTTGACCGGGGCCGCTTCAGCGGTTCCGCAGCCCCCATGAAGCAGGCATGACCGGCCTAATTGCCGCCATCCCAAGCCGGTACGTTCTGCTCGCCGCATGTTGTTCACTTCGTCCGACGGGGTTCCCCGTCGATAAGACGGGTTTGTGTGTTGGCGTCAACCGCTGCTTGAATGCCCTCAGGTTCCGGCCACTGCAGGCCAGAACGATTCCTGGGGGCAAGTCATGTCAATCGAGGACAGTAGCGCGGACAGGATCCTGCGCCGTCGACAGGTCGAGGCGCGCACGGGGTTGTCGCGCTCGACCATTTACCGTCGTATGCAGGCCGGAACCTTTCCGCCGGCGGTCGCGCTTGGCGGCCGGCTGGTCGGGTGGCGGCAGGCCGATATCGAGGCGTTTCTCGCGAACCCTGCCCGCTATCGTGTGCCGGCACGCCTTCGCGATGTGGGCGCGGGAGGCGCGCCATGAGCCGGAACCTTGCTTCAGGACCGCTCGGCCCGCGTCTGGAGAATTGGGGCAACGCAGCGCGGGGCGCCTACGATCTGGTCGATGCGGCGCGGATCACGAAGGCGTGGGAGACCTTGCATCCCCGGCATCGTGACATGCTCCGCATGGTGTATCTCTGGCACGCCAACCAGGAGGTCGTCTGCCGACGTCTGCGCATACCGCGCCGGCCGGCGCAACGCTTCGCACTCGAACTGGCGGCCGCGCACACAGCGCTCGCGCGGGCGCTGGAGTCCGGAGACCCGCACCGCGGGAAGAACTCGCCGCCATTGGACGACGGTCACTAAGGGCGTGCTACTGCGAGGGGCATATCGGGGCTGGCCGCCCGGCATTCGAAGAACGGTAGATAACCGGCTTTTCGCAGCCATGAGGTGCCGCCCAGGCATCGGATGAAGCACCGAAAGCGCAGTGCGCCAACGAGGGGGAGCGCATCATTGGCCATGCCGGTTCAACGCACTCGCGCGCCTGCCGGCCCCGTATCGCCAGAAGGTGGGACCCATGGCAAAGTTGGGCGACCCGCTATCGGGCGAACCACCTGATTCGTTTCTCGCGCAACGACTCCTGGTGATTGTGGTGGCTACCGGTCAAGCCAGTTCTCGATCGCAAGACCGCGTATGCGGCTGAACACCTTCGTGTTGTCAGTCACGAGTGTGAGCCCCAACGCACAGGCATGAGCCGCGATCAGAAGCTCGTTTGCACCGATCGGCTGGCCAGCAATCTCAAGCTCTGCACGAATACCCCCGTATTCGGTGTCAGCAGGCACGTCCAGCGGCAGCACGGGAATGATCGCAAGCAGGCTTTCCACTCTGGCCAGCAATTTTTCGGAACCCTTTCTGGCACAGCCATAGCGCAGTTCCGCCGCGACGACGACGCTCGTGCAGATCGCCCTGGGATCAATTTGCCCGATATGGGTGGCCACCTTTCCGGACGGATAGCGGATCATGTCGCGGATGACGTTCGTGTCCAGCAGATAGCCGTTCAAGGTATGCCCTCCGGCTGAAGAGGCGCATCCTCAATATCCGGAAACTGGTCGTCAGGTCCGAACCGTGGCTCCTGTCTCCATGCATCCAGCAATTCGATGATGTTCGCGGGGGTTTTCACCGGCTCGATGATGAGCCTGTCGCCCTCCCGATAGATCAGGACGCGATCACCCGGCAACTCGAATTCGACCGGGATGCGTACCGCCTGACTCCGGTTGTTGCGGAACAGTCTGGCCTCCCTGGGGCGGCCGGAAGGAGGGGGCACGGGCATGATCATCTCCTTTGTATATACAAAATGTATATGCCAGAATGCCCATAGTCAAGCTCGACCCGGGTCGTAATAGCAATCCGTAGGGTTTGCGGTATCGTGGCATCCTCTGTGTCCAGACCCGGCGCCATAACCGGTGCCATGAAGCCGCTGATGCTGTTCCGCCATCGCAATTTTTTTGGGAACGCGTGGGAACACATGGGAACCCATGGGTAAACGCAGAGCCGGCGAGGTGTCTGCAGGCCCTTGCATTGCGCCACGTAGTCGCCTAGATTGAACCCAACAATCTGATCCGGTCAACGTGCCACGCACGACCGAGTACGCGTTAGCGGCCCCGCAGTTTCGATGTCTGAGCAACGACGTGGTGTGCCGTGTCGCATTCGCAAAAAGCCTGCATATGCAGGCTTTTCTGTTTTCTGGCGCTGATGCAATGATCCCCCGTTGAACCCGCGGTCAGCCTCCCCGGCGCCGCGGGTTCCTTTTTCTGCACAGGTTCATCGGCAGCGGGTGCGGCTGAGGACGATGAACCATGAAATCGCTTCTGATCATTTCGGCGACGGGCCGTTCGGGCAGCACGACGGTGTCCTGTCTGCTCGCCCGCCATCTGCAGTGCGCCTGCCGCTGCCGGGTACTGGTACTGGACCTGGCCGACCCACCCCGCTGCGCGCACGTGCTTGCCGGACTCGGCTTCGACGCGATCGCATCCAGCAACCAGGTGGTGGCCCCGAAAGAGAAGGGTCGATGCGTATCGGGGGGCTGTGTGCACGTGCTCAACGCCAACACCGTCGACGCGCTGGTCTTGCGAGACGATCCCGACCGCACGCGCTATTACGCGAACCTTCGTCACCTGCTGTCAACGGCGGCACGGTGGTTCGATGTCTGCCTGATCGACGCGCCCGCATTGCCTGACCTGCGCGCCGTCTGCGCGGAGGCGCTCGTAGACGCGGCGCTGAGCCCGGTCCCGATGTCGGCCGGATGCCTCAGTTGTGCCTCGGAGGTGATCAACGGCACATACGGCATCCGCAACGTCCGGGCCCGACTGAATCCGGCACTGCGCTTCACCGGGATCCTGCCGGTCGCAACGACGCCTGCGGCGATGGAAGAAGCGTGGATGAAGATGATGGAGACGACACTGCGGGAGTGGCTCATCGCCGATGTGGCGTCTCCCCGTGGATACGTCTGGCTGCCCCATCTGACGTCCGGCCGGCATATGGGATCGCTCACGCCAGGAGAGAGCGGGCGTGCTGCACGCGATGCCGGGGTGCATGAAGACCTGCCTGAAGAACCGCCTGAAAACATCAGGGCGAAGGCGGCCTGCCTGGATGTGCTTGCGCACCGGCTCGAAGCGATTGAGGACGCCACCGTGCCTGCGCTTCGTCATGGGGAGGCGTGTGATGCATGACGCGACCACCCTGATGAATACGGCCAGTGCCGTTGTCTTCCGCGCGCTGCGGCACGCACTGCGCCGCGGGTCGATCGTCGCCGCGGCATGCCTCGCCACGTCGGTCATGGCGCCGGGCGTTGCCCACGCCGACGACTGGGGCTGCCAGGTCATCCTCTGTCTGTCCAATCCCGGTGGTCCCGAACAGTATGGCGAGTGCGTGCCGCCCATCGAGAGACTGTGGACTGCACTGCGTCACGGCGATCCTTTCCCGACGTGCGATTTCGGGGAGGGTGGCTCGCAGGGGACGTCGGCCGCGAATGTCTGGGCGAGCGCGGGGTACTGCCGTGAGGACCTCCTGTACTGGGGTGGTTCCGAGCAGAGCGAACTGCTGTGCAACGCGCGCGGGGCGATCAACGTCGAGATCGACGGTGAACTGTACACGCGGGTGTGGTGGGACGCGCGAGGTACGGATCGAACGATCACGGAGTTCTACGGGGCCGGCAGTATCGCGCTTCCATATGACCCGACGCAGTCGGCCCGCCTCTTCCTCGAGCGGGAATCGGAGGGCTCCGGTGGACAGGGAGGTGGCGAATGATCCCGCTTGCCGCGTTCATGGTCCTCGCCCAGCAGTGCGCACCTGACGTGGCCCCCGCCACGATGGCCGCTGTCGTGCGCGTCGAGTCGGACTTCAATCCCTATGCGATCGGTGTGGTGCACGGGCGCCTGCAGCGGCAGCCGGCCAGCCTTGCCGAGGCCGTCGCCACCGCACGCGCACTCGATGCAGCGGGCTGGAACTACAGCGCCGGGCTCGCACAGGTAAACCGGTCGAACTGGCCGCGCTTTGGTCTGACAGCCGATACGGCCTTCGATCCGTGCCGGAACCTGGCTGCGGGCGCAGCCATTCTCCAGGGCTGCTTCGAACGCGCGAGGCGGATCCATGCGCAGGCCCGACAGGTCCAGCAGGCGTTGCGTTCGAGCCTCTCATGCTATGCGAGTGGCGACTTCTCGACCGGCTATCGCACGGGCTACGTGCAGCGCGTGGTTGTGCACGTCGCCGACACCACGCGCATCGTTCCCGTCGTGCCGGCCATTGACCCACAGGCCGAACCGCGGACATTAGCCATTCCCGTTGAAGCGGTGGCGTCCCCGGTCACACCTGCAGCAGGTGCACGACCGGACGTCGCATCGTCCCGGCCAGGGAATGGGCAGAGTGGTCGCCCGGACGGGCAGCCGGAAGAAGCAGCACAGGAGAGTGCGGTGGTGTTCTGAGTCGCAAAGAGATCACGGTGTGGAACAGGAGCATTCCATGAAATCAGGACTACGAATGATATGGCGTTGGCTTCCGGAGCGGCTGGAAAAACCCGGGACGGCGCGCCCCTCCCGACGCGGGCTTGCACTTCTTCCAGTGCTGGCCCTGACGGTGACGCCTGCCTGGGCCCAGCTTTCGCAGGTCAACACCCTGCTCACGACGATCCAGACGACATTGCTTAGCGTGGGCGCGGTGGTGTGCTCGATATCGATCATCTGGGCGGGTTTCAAGATGATGTTCCAGCATGCGCGCTTTGGCGACATCGCCAACGTATTCATCGGCGGCCTGTTCGTGGGCTGCGCCACGGTGATCGCGGCGATGCTGATCCCGACGAGCTGAGGCGGAGGCGCACATGAATCCGGCCGCAAACCGACTCGTGGATCCTGTCTTCAAGGGCTGCACGCGCCCCGCGATGCTCTGGGGTGTACCGCTCGTGCCCTTCCTCATGGTGGGCGGCAGCATCCTGATACCCGCGATCTGGGCGCTACTCGCGAGCCCGCCAGCAGGCGTCGGCATCGTGCTGCTCCTGATCCCCGTCTTCGTCACGATGCGCGCGGTCACGCGCCATGACGACCAGCGCCTGGCGCAACTCGCATTGCGGCTGCGCATGGTGGTTCGCCAGCGTAACCGTGGCTTCTGGTGCGCGCATGCCTACACGCCGCTGCGCCTGAAGAGGAGGGGCTGACATGGGTGCCCAGCCGCAACTGATTGACGTAGCCGAACGCGAGGTCGTACTCGCGGACTTTGTGCCGTTCTCGTCGCACGTCACCGACCAGGTCATCCGTACGCGGGAAGGAGACTACCTGCGCGTCTGGAAGATCGCGGGTATCGCCTTCGAGGCCGCCGATCCGGGCGACATCCTCGTGCGTCACGAAGGATTCAACCAGCTCGTGCGCAGCCTGCCGGGTGGTCATGTTGGCCTGTGGGCGCACCGGATACGCCGGCGCGTGACCGATCACTTCGCGACACCCTACGGCAACCCGTTCTGCCAGGAACTCGCCACGCGTTATTACGCGAGCTTTGCCGGCTACCGGATGATGGCCAACGAGCTCTACCTCACACTCGTGTACCGGCCGCACCGCACGCGCCTGGGGCGTCTTTTCAGCCAGGCAGCCCGACGCACGCCCGATGATATCCGGCGCGCCCAGCATGAGGCCCTGAAGGTGATGGCGGAGCTCGCGGCGCAGGTGGAATCCGCCCTGAAGCCCTGGGATCCAGTGCCGCTCGGTGTCTACCGCAAGCCGATCCGTTACACGCAGCGACCCGTGCGCTTTTCGGCGGCGCTGGAGTTCCTGGGGTATCTCGTCAATGCCGTATGGGAGCCGGTGCCCGTTCCGTCTGGCCGCATCGCCGATGCACTGCCGACGTCGCGACTGTTTTTCCGCACCGAGAAGGTGGAGATCCGTATGCCGGGTTCGACCCGTTACGCGGCGCTGCTCGACCTGAAGGACTACCCCGAGGAAACCGAGCCGGGCATGCTCGACGGTCTGCTTTACGGTGACTTTGAGTACATCGAGACCCAGAGCTTCACGATCCTCGACCGTCCCACGGCGAAGGAAGCGCTTGAGCGTCAGCGCAACCAGCTGATTGCGGGAGAGGACGTGGCGGTATCGCAGGTGGGCGCGATGGACCAGGCGCTCGATGACCTGATCAATGGCGACTTCGTCCTCGGCGAATATCACTACTCGCTGGCCGTCCTCGGTGACCGGCCGGACGAGGTCGCGCGACACGTGGCGAAGGCGCGCACGCAGCTCGCCGACGTCGGCTTCCAGACGGCGCTTGTCGATCTGGTGGCGGATGCTGCATGGTTTGCGCAACTGCCCGGCAACTGGCGCTACCGGCCCCGCGAGGCGAAGCTCACCTCGCGCAACGTCTGCGGCCTCGCGAGCCTGCACAACTTCGCGACCGGCAAGCGCGACGGTAATCCTTGGGGCGAGGCGATCACGATCGTCAAGACCCCGAGCGGCCAGCCGCTGTATCTGAACTTTCATGCGACACCGGAGAAGAAGAACTCGGCAGACGAGAAGGCGCTCGCCAACACGCAGATCATCGGCCAGGCGGGTGCCGGCAAGACGGTGCTGGAACTCTTCCTGCTCGCGATGGCGATGAAGTATGGCCTCACCGGTGTCGTCTACGACAAGGACCGGGGCACCGAAATCGCGATTCGGGCAATGGGAGGCCGCTACACGGTATTTCGACGGGGTGTCCCGACGGGACTCAATCCCTTCCAGCTCGAGCCGGACGGGACGGTGCTGGACTTCTGGGAGCGGCTGGTCCGCCGTCTGGTCGACATGGGCACGTTGCTCTCGGCGAAGGACGAACTCGACATTTCGCGCGCCGTACGGGAAGTGGCGCGCATGGAGCGGCCGCTGCGGCGTCTGTCGATGGTCCGGCAGCTCCTGCCGGCCGTGGGCGAGAACAGCCTGCATGCGCGGCTCACGAAGTGGTGCGCGGGCGGGCGTCTGGGCTGGGTGCTGGATAACCCGTCGGATCTGCTCGATTTCAGCCAGAACCATCTCTTCGGCTTCGACGATACGGAACTGCTCGACGATCCGGAGGTGTCGACTCCGGTCACGATGATCCTGCTGCACCTGACAGAGAGCCTGATCGACGGCAGGCGCTTCGTCTATGTAATGACGGAATTCTGGAAGCGTCTGGGAGATCCGGTCTTTACGGATTTCGCCAAAGACAAGCAGAAGACGATCCGCAAGCAGAACGGTCTGGGCATCTTCGACACGCAGTCGCCCGCCGATGTGTTGCGCAGTGACATTGCGCGCGCACTGGTCGAACAGACCGCGACATTCTTCTTCCTGCCGAATCCGCGCGCCGACCATGACGACTATGTGGACGGTTTCAAGCTGACCGAAGCCGAATTCAACATCGTCCGGTCCATGGGCGAGAACAGCCGCCTGTTCCTGGTGAAGCAGGGCCACCGATCGGCCATCGGCCGGCTGGATCTCGCCGGGCTCGGTGACGTGCTCGACGTGCTGTCGGGCACCACGGACAACGTCGAACTGCTTGACGGTATTCGTGCCGCAGTCGGCGATGATCCCGCAGCGTGGCTGCCGGTATTCCACGAGCAGCTGGCGAGGCGTCGCGCGATGGAATCGGCTGCACGCGGCCGTGCTGCGCACGCGACGGGAGGTTTGCGATGAGCGGCCTCTTTACCGCCGTGGGCGGCACGCTCGAGAACGGCATGTCCACGTATGTCACGAGCGTGTCCTCTGCGCTTTCCAGCGCGCTGGTGCCGGTCGTCACGACCGCAGTGTCGATCTGGATCATCACGTACGGGTTCGCCGTGGTGCGCGGCGAAGCCCATGAATCCGTCCCGGCATTCGCGTGGCGGGGGCTGAAGGTGGCCGTCATCCTCGCCTTTGCGCTCGGGTCGGGCATCTACCAGTCGCAGGTCGTCACCGTAGTCGAAGGGGCCACGACGGGGCTTGCGCAGACGATCCAGACCGCCGCCGCCAACGCGGGAGCGGGTAACGCCGGCTGCGGGACTGTGAGCGGCAGCAGCGTGACGGGCACGAGTGCATCCGCCATTTACCAGACGCTCGACTGCTACGACCAGCAGATCAATCTGGTGATGGATGCGTACTTCAACAAGGCAACGCATGAAGGCTTCAGCATCGCCGGCATCGTCGCAGGGGTGGGCGATTTTCTCTGCGGGCTGGTGGCGGCGCTCGGCGCGTCGGTCTTCCTGATCATTCTCGCGTTCGAGGTCGTCATGGCGAGGATGCTGCTGGATCTCGTGCTTGGCCTTGGGCCCCTGTTCATTGCGTGCGGGGCGTTCAGTCCGACCGCCCGGTTCTTCGAGGCGTGGATGGCCAAGATTGCCAACTACGCCCTGCTGCAGGTGCTCATCGCGGCCTTTCTGGGCATGGCGCTCACCGCATTTTCTGCGGATCTTGCTCCGTTTCAGGTGACGACGTCGGCACCCGATGCGAACGCGTCTGCGTTGACGGCGGCGATTCAGGGCGCACTCGATAACACGGCGTCCTGGGGGGCGGGGCTTGGCATGTTTGTGACGGGCGTGCTGCTGGCGACAGTGGGGTGGCAACTGCCTGCCGTCGCCTCTGGCCTGGCGGGTGGCGCCACGCTGTCCGGCTTCGGTGCCTTCGTGGCGGGATATGCCGCGCGGCAGGCTCTGCGCGGCCTCGGGGCGGCCGTCCAGTTCGGGCACGGGCCGCGTCGCCCCGGTGGAAAGATTTCGGATGGCGGCACACGAAACGGTTCAACACCTGCCTACCAGCGTATCGCCCGCGAGCATCTGGGTGACCTGGATAACAGAGGAGGGTCATCGTCATGATCAGGTCAATTGTGCAAACCGGCATCGTTCCCGTTGCGGCGGTGGTGATGATTGTCGGAACGATGCCATCGGCCCGTGCACAGGGCATTCCGGTCTACGACGCGCAGAACGTCCTGCAGGCCATTGCGACCGTCGGGCAACTGAAACAGGAAGTGCAGCAGGAGCTTCAGCTGTACCAGTCGCTCAGCGGCACACGCGGTTTTGGCGAGCTGATGAGTAATCCGGTCCTCTCCAATTCGCTGCCGTCGAACTGGCAGTCCGTCTATACGTCCATCCAGAGCGGCGGCTATGCGGGCCTCACGGGCAGCGCGCAGACCCTGCGCTCCGCGAGCGAAATCTACAACTGCGAGGACCAGAGCGGCATCGACCAGCAGGTCTGCCAGCGCGCACTGAACAAGCCATTCCAGGACAAGGCGTTCGGCACGCAGGCGTACCAGACCGAACTGCAGGAGCTCGACCAGATCCAGGGGCTGATGCAGCAGATCGACGTGACGCAGGACCAGAAGGGTATCGCGGAACTCCAGGCGCGCATCCAGACCGAGAGCACGGCGGTCGGCAATGAGATGACGAAGCTGCAGCTCTTCAGGATGCTGGCCGACACCGAAGACCGGCTCATTGGCGAGCAGCAGCAGGAACTCGTGCTCAAGCGCGCAGGCAACACTGCCCGGCTGCAGGACCAGATGGTGCCTGCGGGCTTTGGCAACTGAGTTCGGTAACCGGGTTCGGTAAAGAGGAGAGTGAAATGAGCCGATCCACCGTGGCAATCCTGATCGTTCAGTTAGTCATGCTGATGAATGGGTGTTCGGACAGTCTACCCAAACTAGTCCTGCCGGACGGTTCGCATCGCGTGCCGGTGAATCGCGTGCAACCGGTTCCTCCTTCCGACGGAGGCAGCCATGAGCAGTGAGCATGACGGCCGTGACGCCGGTGACTCCCTTGGTGATTACCGGCGGGCACTCGATTTCGAGGTGTCGGTCACCCACCTGCAGGAACGCTCGGAGCGTCGTGCGTGGCACGTGGCTCTGGCCTGCGTGACTGTCGCCATCCTGTGCGCCGTCGCACTGGCGGTGATGGTCCCGTTCTACCGGGTCGTGCCGTTGCCGATCGAGGTCGACCGGCTGACTGGTGAAGCCCAGGTGATCGACGTGCTGGACTCGAAGCAGGTGCCTATGCGTGACATCGAGGACAAGCACTGGGTGGAGGTGTACGTGCGCTCGCGCGAACGCTACGACTGGGGTCTGCTGCAGATGGACTACGACCGCGTGCTCGACATGAGTGACGAACGCGTGGCACGGGACTATCGCTCGGTCTATAACGGCCCTGATTCGCTGGACCGGCAACTCGGGGCGAACGCGCAGCGGCGCATCCGCATCCTCTCGACGACGCTCGTGCCCGATGAACCTGGGCGCGCGGTCGTGCATATCGAGCGCACGACATGGAAGAACGGTATCGACAATGCCGAGCCGCCACAACGCTTCGTCATCACGCTTGCCTTCACCTACCGGCCATCCGTCTTCACGCGTGAGCGCACGGCCATCGAGAACCCGTTCGGCTTCAGGGTAACCGCCTACAGCCGCGATTCCGAATACACGCCTGCTGCGCCGTTGCCGGCATCGTTGCCCACATTGGCACCCGCTTCGGGAGGTGCGCGATGAGAACGAACACATTGATGAGAGCCACCGCGCTGGCGACAGCGCTGGCAGTGTTATGTGTTGGCTCGTCCGGGGCGCACGCCTACGACGTGCCGGGCTGGTCGGGCGACTCGCGCGTGCGGCAGGTCGTGTACCGGCAGGACGAGGTGGTGCGGGTTATCGCGCAGCGCGGCTTCGCCACGCACATCGCGCTCGATCCGGCCGAACACATTCTCGTCGTGGCCCCGGGCGACCGGGATGGCTGGCAGGTGGTCGCGAACCGTGGTGACCATGATGTCTATCTCAAGCCGCAGCTTGCCGCGCACGACACGAACCTGGAAATCCGCACCGACCGGCACAGTTACAGCTTCGATCTGGTCGTGCTGCCACTCAGGGCCCGTTTCGGTAACGACGATGAGATGTACCGCATCACGTTCGTTTATCCGGACGTGGAGGCCGCGAAGACAAAGACCACTGACGCCGCTGCCCTCGTGCGCGAGCGTCTTGACCAGCCGCCGCGGGTGCGCAATAGCGCGTACTCGATGCAGGTCATGCCGCATTCGGAGGACATCGCGCCGACAGCGGCCTGGGACGACGGGCGCTTTACCTACATCCGCATTCCCAACAACCGCCGTATTCCCGCGATCTTCCGGGTGGCCGACGACGACAGCGAAAGTGTTGTCGACAGGCACATGGAAGACGACGTGATCGTCGTGCACGAAGTAGCCCGGCGTTTCGTACTGCGTCTGGGAAAAGAGGTGGTGGGTCTGTGGAACGACGCGTTCGATGTGGACGGCGTGCCACCTGCCGATGGCACGACCGTGAGCGGTGTGAAGCGTGTCCTGCGGAGCGATGGCCATGAATGAGCAGACGCCGCGCAATGCGATTGCGCCCGATACCGACCCCGCAAAGGTCACTGATACCATAAACGGTGACCTTGCGAGTCCGCCGACGGATCGCGGCATGCCGGAGCTGGGACAGGCGGGCGGCCGGCCCCGTGTCTGGTGGCTTGCACCACTGTTGATTGTGGCCTTCGTGATCGGTGGAGCGGTCTGGACGATCCACGGCTTCCTTGCCCGGCACGATGCGGCGGAGAAGGCGAAGCGCGATACCGTACAGGACCAGGTAGCCCAGGGGCGCGTGTTCGGCGACGGCGCCGCCCCGGCGTCGGCGGGTACAGCAAGCGGTCCGGTGGCCACAAGTGCGACCGCATCGGCACCGGTTGTAGCGTCAGCACGCCCGACTTCCGCACACACTGCACCGGCGCGCAGCTACTACGACGCGCCGCTGCTCTCGACCGGCTCAAGTGGTTCGGCCAACGGCGAGGCCGATACGGTGGCATCCGCACCCGCTGACGCGTCCGGTACGCAGACAAACGTGGCGATGGTGTCCGGAGGCCAGTCGTCGCAGGGCAGCGGCCCGCTTGCCCAGGCGCTGACGCCGACCGTCACGCCGAAGGTGCGTGCGGGCTTTCTCGGCAACCGCAGCCTGATTCTTGCAGAAGGCGCCAAGATCGACTGCGCCGGCGATACGGCATTCGATTCGACCCAGGCGGGTATTTCGACCTGTACGGTGACGAAGAACGTCTACTCGGACGATGGTCGTGTCGTGCTGATCGAGCGCGGCTCGCAGATCAACAGCGAGTATCGCTCGAACCTGGCACCCGGACAGAAGCGGGTGTTCATCCTGTCGGCACGGATCCGGACGCCGGAAGGGGTGACGGTCGAGATCGATTCACCAGCAGCCGATGCGCTCGGCCGCATGGGGATCGACGGATACGTGGATAACCACTGGGGGGCACGGATCGGTGCGGCGCTGCTGCTCGGGCTGACGCAGGACGCGATCGGCTACCTTGCGACGCGGGGCGGCAACGGCAACAGCTCGACCGTCTACGAGAACACGCAGCAGCAGGGCAACGACATGGCCTCGCGTGTGCTCGACAGCACGATCAACATTCCGCCCACCCTGACGCAGAACCAGGGGGCCGAGTTCACGATCGTCGTCGCACGGGACCTGGATTTCAGCCCGGTGTATGCGCTTCAGCCGGAGGGCACGCGATGAACGCGCAGGCCCACATCCACGATGAAGCGGCCACGGGCGCTGATACGTTGCTGCCGAGGCTGGCCGACGATGCGTCCGTGCGGGAGCTGATGCGGCCGTTCGCCGGCCTGCTCGATGACTCCTCGGTCACGGAGCTGGTGATCAACCGGCCGCAGCGGGTGCTGACCGAAACCCATCTCGGCTGGCAGCCACACGACTGTGCGGACCTCGACTTCGAGCGCCTGATGTCGTTTGCGGTCGCGGTCGCCACGCTCACGAACCAGGAGGTGTCGGCCCGGCATCCCATCCTGTCCGCACTTCTGCCGGGTGACGCGCGTATCCAGATTGTGGTGCCACCCGTCGTACCACCGCGCACGGTCTCGATTACGATCCGGCGCCCGTCCGCGCGCGAGAAAACCCTTGATGCGTACCGCAGCGAAGGCCTCTTTGGGGAAGCCGTATGGCGTCGCCAGGATGAGCTCGACACGTCGCGCCCGGCGCTGCGGCCTGCGGTTAACAGGCTCCTTCACTACCTGGAGGCGCGGGATTGGAGCACGTTCTTCGACCTGGCGGTGAAGGCCCGTCTGAATATTGTGGTCGTCGGCAATACGGGTTCGGGCAAAACCAGTTTCATGCGAACCCTGTGCCGCTCCATCCCGTCGTCCGAACGAATCATCACGATCGAGGACGTTCGGGAGCTGTTTATCCGGCATATCGAAAACAGTGTGCACCTGTTGTACAGCAAGGGCGGACATGGCCAGGCGGATGTGACCCCGGCTGACCTGATCGCATGCACGATGCGCATGCGTCCCGACCGTGTGCTGCTTGCCGAACTGCGCGGTGCCGAAGCCTATGACTTCCTGAAGCTGCTGACCACGGGACACTCGGGTTCGATCACCAGCTATCACGCGTCGAGCGCATCGGTGGCCATCGAGCGGTTCGCGCTGATGGCGAAGGAGCATCCCGAAGCCGCTACGTGGGACGACGCAGCACTGCGGCGGCTCCTCTTCATGACGATCGACGTGGTGGCGCATATGGAGGCAGTTGCGCTCTTCGACGAGACCGGTGTCCAGACCGGCCGGCGCTGGTCCATGACGGAAGTCTGGTTCGATCCGCTGCGCCGCCATCAGGCGGACTTCCGCTGAAAGGGGCACGCACCATGGACATCGGAAAGACAACCGGAACGGTACGGTCCACCAGCGATGGGAACAGAGGAATCCGTTACCACGCAGTGGTCGCCCTGGTGACGCTTGCGATCGTGGCTGGCGCGGCAGCCGGACTGGCGCTCGCGCTGTGGCTGGCTTCGTTTTTCTTCGTCGCGAGCCAGCACGTCAACCCGCTTCATGCCGGGTTTCATGCGTGGCCGGATGCGGCGCTGGCCTGGCATGATGGACATCTGCCGAAGCAGGGAAGACGCCTTGCCGGTGCCGCGTTGTTCGGCGTGGTGCTGGCATTTGGTGCCCCCGCACTCGGCGTATACACGCTTCTGGAACAGTCCGGGCGCCGGCGTCTCTATGGCAGCGCGAGGTTCGCCAACGAGGCGGATGTCCGCCGGGCAGGCCTGCTATGAGCACGATGGCGAACCCCGGCGTCTACGACAGCGGGCCGCCGCTGGTCGTGGGCGTGTGGCACGGCCGCTATCTGCGGTTTGCCGGCCAGCAGTTCGTGCTGCTCGCAGCGCCTGCGCGCTCAGGCAAGGGCGTGGGTATCGTGGTGCCCAACCTGCTGAGCTACCCCGATTCGGTGGTGGTGCTCGACATCAAGCAGGAGAATTTCCACCTCACCGCGGGCTTCCGTCGGGCGCACGGGCACGACGTGTACCTGTTCAACCCGTTTGCGGAGGATGGCCGTACGCACCGGTACAACCCGCTGTCGGCCATATCGGGTGGCGTTTTCCGCGTCGGTGACATTCTCGCGATCGGCTACGCGCTGTACCCGGTCGGTGGTCACGACGACTTCTGGAAAGACCAGGCGCGCAACCTTTTCCTCGGCATCGTGCTGCTGCTGTGCGAATGGCGCGATGCGCGCCGCGCGGGCAATACCGATGCGCCCGACTGTCCGGTGACGATGGGCGAGGTGCTGCGCCAGTCGTCGGGCAACGGCATACCAGTCAAGGCGTATCTCCAGCAGGCATTGCTGCAGAACCGGCGGCGGCTCAGCGGTGCGTGCATCGACGCGCTGAACCGCTTCCTCGCGAACGACGACAAGGTGCTCGCGAGCATCCTCGCGACCTTCAATGCACCGCTCACGATCTTCGCCAATCCGATTGTCGATGCGGCCACAAGCGCCAATGACTTCGACCTGCGTGACGTGCGCAGGCGCCGCATGTCGGTCTATGTCGGCATCACACCGGACCACCTGACCGAGGCGGCACTTCTCGTCAACCTCCTGTTCTCACAGCTGGTCAATCTGAACACCAAGGAACTGCCGCAGGACAACCCGGCGCTGAAGATTCAGTGCCTGCTGCTGATGGACGAGTTCACCTCGGTCGGCAAGATCCACATCATTGCCCGCGCGGTCGCCTACATGGCGGGCTATAACCTGCGGCTGCTCTCGATCGTGCAGTCGGTCTCGCAGCTCGAGTCGGTGTATGGCCGGGCGGACGCGAGAACGTTCGTCACGAATCACGCGATGCAGATCATCTATGCACCGCGCGAGCAGAAGGACGCGAACGAATACTCGGAGATGCTCGGCACCTTTACGGACCGCTCGCGTAGCGTGAGCCGGTCGAACGCGATCTTCGGCGGACGCGGTGGGTCGAGCGAGAGTTTTTCGGAACAGCGCCGGCCGCTGCTGTTGCCGCAGGAGCTGAAAGAGCTCGGGCGCGAGAAGGAAATCATCCTGCTCGAAAACACCAAACCCATCCTGGCGGAACGCATCTGCTACTGGCGTGATCCGGTTTTCACGTCACGCCTTGCGGCCGCCCCGGCAATTCCCGCGATGGACCTCGTGCGCTTCACCGCCCAGGTCGAGCGGCGGTTAAGGGATCTGCAACCCGATGACATGGATGAAGCCGGCGTCCTGCACGTATCCCCGGAATATCTGGAAGTGCTGCAGACATGGGATCCGCGCGAGCTGCCGCGGCATCTGAACGACATCAGCGATGAAGAGGCAGCCGCGTACGTCGAGCGGCATTTCATCCTGTTGGGCGTACCGGCCAAAGGGGTCGCGGTAGCGGCACGCCGACTGTCGCCATCCGATCTCGATGTCGCGGAACTGCGCCCCGCGGATGGCGTCCCCAAAGCGCATGCCGCGCGCGGTACAGGCGCCTCGCGGAAACGCCAGGGGCGCACCCCGTCGCGCACCGCTGAGGGTTCGAACGTCGTGCCGCTTCATGGAGACCGCCGATGAACACCCGCTACCTGAGCGAAGAAGAACGCGCCCGTGCGGCGCTGGCCATGATCCCGTCCGGGGACTACGCGACCTGGGTCGATATGGCCTTCGCGCTCAAACAGGGGTTCGGCGAGGCCGGCTTCGACATCTGGGACGAGTGGAGCCGGACCGCCCACAACTACAGCGAGCGTGCCGCGCGCGTGACGTGGCGTTCAGCCGGTGAGTCGGGCGGCAAGACGCTCGCCTCGCTCTTCTGGCTGGCGCAGCAGCACGGCTTCGACGTCCGGGCTTCGCGTGCGGCGATGGATCCCGCGGACAGGTCGCGGATGCAGCCGATCCGCCCGTCGGAGGAACAGGCCCGACAGGGCGCGCAGCTCGAGGCCCGCGTGCGCGCGCGACAGGAGGCTGTCGCCCGGGAAGCACTCGCGATCTGGAAGTGGGCCCGGCCCGTGGGTCCAGACCATCCGTATCTCGAACGCAAGCAGGTGAGGCCCGTGCCGGCGCTGCGCGAGCTGGAGGCCGAAGAACTGCACGCGCTGCTCGGCTACGCGCCGCGTAGTGCCGAAGAGCCGCTCACGGGGCGTGTACTGGTTGTGCCGGTCCGCATCGGTGACGCCCTTTCGACGCTGGAACTGATCGACGCCGACGGGCGCAAGTCAGCGCTCGCGGGCGGCGCGAAGTCCGGCGGCTGCTGGGTCGTCGAACCGGGCCAGTTCCGTGAGGGCGCCGTGACGCCGGTCCTGATTGCCGAGGGCGTCGCCACGGCACTGGCGGCGTGGCAGGCGACGGGCTGGTTCAGCGTGGCCGCCCTGTCGAGCGGCAACCTGCGGCCGGTGGCTGCCATGTGGCGCGGCCGCTATCCGGAAGCGGAGGTGCTCGTGCTCGCCGATCTCGGCGCCGGATATGAGCATGCGAAGCAGGCCGCGCTCGGCACGTCGTCACTGCTGGCTGAGCCCCGTTTTGCATCGGACGCCCGCATTGCCGGTGCGATACCGACCGATTTCGACGACATGGCCGTACTGTCCGGAACCGGCGCGGTCGGTGATCTTTTACGGGAATCGCTTTACGGCGTGCGGGTGCGGGATGCAACAGGTGCGGAAGTGGACGGACCAGTCGCGGTTGCACAGGGAGCAGAGGGTGTACTGAAGGAGGACCATGCAATGGGCAATGTGAAAGAGAAACTCGTGGGCGATGGAGAGGCTTCGGGGCGGCGCCGTACTTCGCGCCGTCGGGCTGGCCATCAGGACGCGCCGGAACCGGCACCGCAGGACAGCACCGCACCGGAACCGGCAACTGAACAGCCCCAGTCGCAATCGCAATCGCCGGAGCCGGTTCCGGAACAGCGGGAAACCGATGCACCGAAACCTGCTCGTATGTCAGCGCGCGATGCGGAACCGCCGGCGCGCCGCCGGGTAGGTGAGCCACTGTACGGATTCGACGAAGTCCCCGGTGAGATCAAGGCACTCGCGCAGCACCGGTTCGGCGCGCAGATCCGCATGGCGACGCCCCGCGAGAATGGCGGACCGTACCGCGGCGAGGTGTTCAACACCGAGCACTACCTGATCCAGGAGGTGTCCACGCGCAGCGTCGTGTTCCATGCGAAGTCGAACATGGAGTTCGTCTCGGACCGCCTGCGGTGGATGGATGAGAACCAGCGGCTCAACGGCGCGGAGGTGCAGGTCGGGTATGACGGCGCACGGGCGAAAGTGTATCCATGGGACCGCGCCCGCGACCTGCTCGAGCGCACGGTCGCCTCGCTGAAGAAGTCTGCCCGCGAGGTGGGTTTCGGCAGCGAGCTCGACGCGACACTGGACCAGCTGCAGACGATATCGTGGACCCGGGTGCGGGAAGCACGGGCGGCGGCGCTCGCGCAGTCGAAGGAGCGTGCAGGCCGCGAACAGGAGCAGGGACCGGGGCCGCAACGCTGAGCGATCGACGCGCTGCCTGCCAGGGCAGTGACCAGAGGGAGATCCATGATGGATGACACCGCAATTTCTTCCGGGCCGCCTGCGGACGAACCGGTCATCAACGTGATCGAGCCGGACCCGCCCCCACTGCCGGATCCGCAGGGCGGCGCCGGGGGCGCGGAGCGCTTCGATCAGATGGCAGCCGATGCACTGGCCGCACGCCGACGCCGTGAGTTCGATGCGGCGCGCTCGCGGCTGCGCGATCGGGCCATCCAGGCGGATGCTCCGTCGCAGGATGCCGCACAGCATCCGGCACCGCAGTGGGCAACGCAGCCAAGGGCACCACGTGGCAGCGGCGACGCACCTTCCGTGCAGTGGGTGCCGCTTGGCAATCCGCCGGAGACGGTGAGGAAGCGTTACCTGCGGGCGGGTAACCAGTATTTCCTGAAGGACGCGCCGCATCAGCTCGCGTTCGAGGATATCGGCCCTTATCTGGTCACCGAGCACAACCGTCCTGACGTGGTCGAGTCGATGGTGGACATGGTCCGTGCGAAGGCATGGGGGCGTATCCGCGTGGCGGGTCATGAGCAGTTCCGGCGCGAGGTCTGGGTCCAGGCCACGCTGCTCGGCATTGAAGTGAGCGGATATGAGCCGAAGGCCGTTGACTTTGCGCGTCTGGCAGAAGGGCGTCGCGAACGCATGACCAACCGGATCGACGTGACAGAAACGTCGGCCGCGACGCAGGTACCTGCGGGTTCCACGAAAACGCAGGAGGTCAAGCCAGGTGTGTCTGCCAGCCCGAACGGGCAGCCTGTGAAACAGCCGCTGAAACCTGACGCCAACCCCCAACCTGCGGCAGGGGCAAAGATCCCCCCTGCGCCGGGCGAGCTGCCGCAGACTGCGTCGTCGCGTGATGCCGCGTCGCGCGAAGCCGAACCCGAGGGTCAGGAACGGCAGCGCTACGTGGGTGAGCTCGTCGAGCACGGTGGGGCACCCTACCAGCACAACCCCGCACGCAGCGACTCGTACTACGTCGTTTATCGCGATGCGGCTGGTGCGGACCATGTCGTCTGGGGCGTGGATCTGGAACGGGCCATTTCGGAGGCGGGCGCCATCACGGGAGAACGGGTGACACTGGAAAATCTCGGCAGGCGCTGGGTTACCGTGAACGTCCCCGTGCTGGATGCGACGGGTAAGGTGATTGGCGAGGAAGAGAAGGAGGTCTACCGCAACACGTGGCAGGTGGATGTCACCGGTCGGGTGCGGACGCAGTCGCAGGTCGACGTGCCTGATATGCCCGATACGCCCGAAAGCAAGGCTGAAACCGACAAACCGATGCCTTCCCGTCATGCCGCGGCCGCAGACAGACACGACCGTTCGACAGCGTCGCCGGAGGAGCGAGCGGTGCAACTGGCGGTACTGACCACGGCGATGCGGCAGCAGGGCTTCAGTGAACGATCCATTTCACGGGTGCAGCAACGGGCGCAACGGCTGCTGGACGCATTCGAGGCCGAGGGCGTCGAGGTCCCGCGGCCGCGCGTGTTTGATCCGGAGGCGCCTTCCGCACGCAGCCGCCGGCCGCGCGCAACCCAGGAGCGCGCCACGGCTCGCGAGATGGAGCGCACACCGTCCGAGCCTGCGCCGCCAGGTCTGTAGTTGCTCTCCCATGAAGACGCGCGCACGGTTGTGTGTAGATCTCGGGCCGGTGAAATCACACTGGGAGGCGCGGTGCGCCCGCGACGGTGTTTCGCCGGCTGAAGGTATCCGGCAACTGGTGCACGGCGTGCTCGCTGAGCACGAGCTGTCCGACGACCTGCCGGGACCCGCTGTGGGCTGGCTTTCCGTCGACGGGCCTCGTGAACGCATCGAGATTCGCCTCACGCACGCAGAACTCGATGCCGCGAGGCGACACGCCCTCGCAGGCGGACTGGCCGTCAATCGCTGGATCGTCGCCGTGGTCCGTGCCCGGCTTGTGCACGAGCCCCAACTGGGCGAGCGTGAGATGCGCCTGCTCGCCGACTCGAACCAATACCTGGCCACGATCGTCACGCTGCTGGGCCGGTTGCAGGCGCGCGGGGACGTGAGCGACGCGGCGCGCGTGCTGCAAGGAACGCGCGCCGTGATCGATGCGCACCTGCGCGCGGTCACGCAGGTGCTGCGTGCCAACCTCGATCGCTGGAGCCGCTAGCATGGCGTTCCCGAAAACCTGGGTCGATCAGATGCTGCTGAACTGGGGAGACCGGCTCTTTCATGATCCCCTTCACCATGTTCGCGCGCCGCGCATGTCTCGGGGAGAACCCGGCCGGCACGCGCGGCGGGTCCGTGACCAGCTTGCGCGCACGCTCAGACGCTCCCCGGAGGTGATGGTCAAGATCACGAACAGGGCATCGGGTGCCCAGGGTATGAGTGCCGTGCGGCGCCATCTGCGCTACATCTCCCGCAACGGCAAGGTCGAGCTCGAGGATCAGGACGGCATGGCCGTACTCGGACGTGAGGCGCTTCACGATCTCACGGATGCGTGGCGACTCGGGGGCTGGGGAATTCCGGAAGAGAGCCGCAGGCGCGAGGTGTTCAATGTATTGTTGTCGATGCCACCCGGCACGGACCGCCAGGCGGTACGCAACGCGGCACGCGCCTTTGCGGCGGAAGAATTCGGCGACGGCCGGCGGTATATCTTTGCCGCACACGACGACGAAGCGCATCCGCACGTGCATCTGGCGGTTCAGATACGTGGACCGGACGGCCGGCGTCTCAATCCGCGCAAGCAGGATCTGCAGCGCTGGCGCGAACGGTTTGCGTACCAGTTGCGTGAGCATGGCGTCGAGGCCAATGCGACTACGCGACTGGCACGCGGTGAGACGCAGCGCTATCCGAAACAGGCCGTCGTACATATGGCTGCGCGCGATGAAGTACCCCGTTACTGGCGGCCGGAACTCGACGGCGCCGCGCGCCGCGCCTTGCGGGAGGCGCACGCTGGCGCACTCGAAGCGTGGCGGGGCGTGGCGCATGCGATGGCGGGCTCGCAAAGTGCGGACGATCGAAGCCTGGCGACAGTGATCAGGGACTTCGTGCAGACGATGCCGGTGCAGCAAGAAAGGCCATCGATGGAGCGCAACGAGCGCGAGGAACAGCAACGGCGCCGCAAACCGGTTCATGCACAGGAGGAAAGTCACGCACGTCGCCGTCAGGGACAGCATGATCTGTTTCCGGACGATCCGCAGGCCGGGGTGGAACGCTGAGCAAAGGAGGTGTCATGGCGATGCCGATCATTCCGTGGATAGGTGGCAAACGGCGGCTCGCGGACGTGCTTATTCCGCGCTTCCCGCCGCATACCTGTTACGTTGAGGTGTTTGCTGGCGCTGCGGCGCTGTTCTTCATGCGCCCGCCCGCCGAGGTAGAGGTGTTGAATGACGTGAACGACGAGCTCGTGAATCTGTATCGCGTGGTGCAGCACCACCTCGAAGAGTTCGTGAGGCAGTTTAAATGGGCGTTGACGAGCCGCCAGGTGTTCAGATGGCTGCAGGACACGCGGCCGGAAACGCTCACGGATATCCAGCGCGCGGCACGGTTCTACTATCTGCAGCAGAATTGCTTTGGCGGCCGTGTTGACGGGCGAACGTTCGGCACGGCGACGACCTCGCCGCCTGGGCTGAATCTTCTGCGTCTTGAAGAAACACTGTCCGCAGCCCACCTTCGACTGTCGGGTGCCTATATCGAAAAGCTGGACTGGCAGACATGCATGACGCGCTACGACCGGCCGCATACGTTCTTCTATCTCGACCCGCCATACCTGGAAACGGAGGGCTATGGCGTGCCATTCGAGTTCAGCGAGTATGAACGAATCGCGGCAGTGCTAAAGGAACTGCAGGGACGGGCAATCCTCACGCTCAATGATCACGTGGCATTCCACGACCTGTTTGCAGGATTTCAACGGGAGCGCGTCGAACTGCAATATACGGTCGGAGGACCGGCCAACACCGCCTTGCGCGGCGAGCTGATCATCTATAGCTGGGACAGGGCGAAGGACCCTGTGGGACTCTTCTGATGTCGGCCGGGCGACTACCTGAACTTTTGAAATACCTCGGCCCTACTTCAATTCAGCAACGCACCCGCTTTGGCCTCAGCGGTCAATGAGCAACGCGGGGCCAGCCTTGTACGAGGCGACGAGTATGAAGACCATGCCGAGTATCAACAAAGGGAAGCTATAGAGTGCGAGGGGAAGAAACAGCACCAACTGCAGGGTCGAACCACCGATGCCGTGAATGAGATCTGTGTCTCGAATGTTTTCGTAGAGAAGCCATGTCACCACAGCGACCCCGAACAGCATCAAAACGATTCCGTCCGACATTGTCGTATGGTGGATGTATGCAGTCCCCCAGAAGTAGAAACCCCACCAGAGCAGATTGATGGCAATGGCTGCGATCCAGAACCCACGCGTCGTAAAAAAGGTGTGTCCGAAACGACGTCGGCAATGCCGGTTGAACAACTGGATGCCCTTCGCAACACCAACGACGATAGCGACGATTAACGCGAGTTTCAGCCAACCCGTCATGATTCGCTCCTTTGGGCTCGGAGTGCTGCATCAGACCACTCCCGTCAGCACACGAGGTCCGGACCGGAGCGAAGTTTCATCTGTCAAATATAGACGTTTGACTGACGAATGCAACGGACTCAGGTCAGCAGAGGGGCGGGAAGGGGTGACTATTTTCTGACAGGACCGCATATCCGTAATGCAACAGTTCTCTGCTGCTTTTCAGGAGTGTGCTCCGCTGCGTAGATAAGCGTCACTGCAAGCTGTACGATTTCGGGACGCAATGCTGGACGGGATTCGACGGCGCACATGTATCCGGGGTGCGCAGTTGACGCGATGTCTTCGCAGGCAGTGAACATCCGCACACGGCGTCAACTTTGCCCAATGCCAACTTCCTGTTCCAAGCTGACGCCGGGCAGGCAGTGAACGATTGTTGCGTATCCGGGCCAGATGATTCTCGATGACCATCCGTCCGGAGCCGTTGGGACATCTTCAGGCTGCGTGAAGGAACGGTTCGCTGACTTCAGATTGGTGCTCTGCAGGGGGTTTGCCCACGCCATTTCGACCATTCCGCCGTATGACTGGTACGGGATTGTCTACGTGTACGGCGCTCGAGTAGCGGGTCCACGATCACTTTCCCTCCGCATCAGTCAATCGGTGCCTCCGCGAACTCAGGGAGATGAGGAACGCTGCACTCGGCGATGCACGCATCATGGTTGACCGGTGCTGGATTGATGTGGAGTGGTTTAAAGACCATCTGTCCCGCCACGAACGCATTGCCCGATAGTGCACAGATACCGGCAGCCGATGCTTGCGCGCGCACCCAGCGCTGCTCGCTGTAACAGCAGCGGCCCGCCTCGCGCCACGCGACAATCAGCGAGTCGACATTGGGGCGTTCAAAGACCCGCACGGTACGCTGCGTTTGCCCGGTTGCATCGCCAGGCGTCCCTGCAGGAAGCTGCGCGACGATCCCTGTCTTCTGCCTGGCACGTCGTCGTACGGCCAGCATGGTACCGCGGCAAACTGGCGAACCGCATCGGCAGGCAAACCTTTCCCGAAGCTGCCGGGTATGTCGCGCCTCCACGACGAGAGCGTAATCGATGCTCAGTTCTTCGCCCGGCTGGATGGCACAGATGGTACGGATGAAAATCCGGACGTCGCGCAGTTCGGCTGACAGGAGTGGTTCAGCCAGCGCGCGCTGTTGCCGCCGACGCCGCCGTCGATTACCGTGCCGTCGCCAACATCGAAATAGAAGGTGTGATCGGGGTGATCCGGGTCCCTGGGATGGCGGCGCATGGCCTTGTCCCACCCAATGCGTTCGCCCTTGTATTCACAGACCAGGGCGCCGACGGGAAAGCCACGTGTTGCGAAAACGCCTTTGCCATGAACGGAAGAGCGGCGGACGGTAATTCGGCTACGGCTCGGCGTAGCGGGGGAGCGTTTCAGAGACGACACTTGAGATGCACTCGTAAGACCCGTGGCCAGCACGGAAGGGGGAGACGGTCTGAAGGAGGATTGACGTACAGATTGCCTGCGTCGAATTATCGGCGCAAGGGGGATGAAGGTGGGCATGCGAGACCGCGCGAACCGGAAACGGGAGCGCGGCATACCCGCACTGGCTTTCACGGAACGGTCTCGCCGTGTCCGTTCAGATCCCGGCATCGGGCGCTTCCAGGCGGCGGAGCAGATCGCGTCCGGCACTGCGGGTGGTACTCCTCGTAGCGCCGGACGCAGAGACCGTTGCGTCCGGTGCCGGACAGCCTGCTTCGCCGGTCGCTAGCCCATATGCAGCCCGCCATTCAATGAAAAGTCCGCGCCTGTCGCAAACCCGGCGTCATCGGAAGCGAGCCATGCCACGATCGATGCGATTTCTTCCGGATTGCCCAGCCGCCGCACCGGAATGCTCTCCACGATCTTCGTAAGTACATCGGGGCGCACTGCACGTACCATCTCGGTACCAATGTAGCCGGGCGATACGGTATTGACCGTCACGTTCTTTACAGCGACCTCCTGCGCCAGCGCCATGGTGAAGCCGTGAATGCCCGCTTTGGCCGTGGAGTAGTTGGTTTGGCCGAACTGGCCTTTCTGTCCGTTCACCGAAGAGATGTTGACGATGCGCCCCCAGCCACGCTGGACCATGCCTTCGATCACCTGTTTTGTCACGTTGAAAAGGCTGTTGAGATTGGTGTCGATGACGGCAGTCCAGTCTTCGTGGGTCATTTTCCGGAACACGCCATCGCGCGTGATGCCCGCGTTATTGATCAGCACGTCGATTTCGCCAACTTCCTTTTTGACCTTTTTGAAGGCCTTTTCCGTCGACTCCCAGTTGGCGACGTTGCCCTCGGAGGCGATGAAGGAATAGCCGAGTGTCTTCTGCTCCTCCAGCCATCGGGCACGGCGCGTCGAGTTCGGTCCGCAGCCCGCGACAACAGTGAAGTTCTCCTTGTGCAGCCGCTGGCAGATTGCTGTACCGATGCCACCCATGCCGCCCGTGACATATGCAATACGGGTTGCCATAAATCCTCCTTCGTGTTGGTCGGGTTGGACAAAAGTCTGTCTGGAGGATGGAAACAATATTGACCACCGCGAGCGGCTGATGCGATGCGCAATTACCCTTAAGCGCACGCATCGGTCTCGTTCTATGGGTAGAAGGGTGCTGTGCGAGAGGGGCCTGCAAACGGGAGAACCGTGCCCTCCCGGTTCCACTCCATGAACTGCTTCGGGGATGCCCGCCTTGCCATGGCGAAGCCGCCGGATGCTGTGCCTGACGTTGGCGGCGCGCAGCGGGCGCAGCGAAGCTCGATGCCGCAGACGCGTGCGATGAGGACGCTCGACAGGCATCTCAATGCTGATCTGGGGGCAACCGGGCACGCGTGCGGTCCGCCCCGCCAGACGAGGCGATCAGGCCGGACGGGACCGGCATAGCCGCGGCGACAGATCAGAACGATGTTGCGAGCATGGCCAGCGCGATGACCAGCATGACGAGTGTTGCAAGCCAGCCCAGCGTCCGCAGCCGGCCCTGGACGACGAAGCGGCCCATGATGTCTGCGCGGGAGGCGACCAGCATCATGACGATCATGATCGGCACGGCGACGACGCCGTTGAGCACCGCGCTCCAGTAGAGCGCCTTGATCGCGTTGATGGAAGTGAAATTGACGATCATGCCGATCAGCGTGGCGATGGCGATCGTCGCATAGAACGCTTTGGCTTCCTGAACCTTGCGGGTGAACCCGACCGGCCAGCTACGGGCTTCACCGATAGCATAGGCGGTTGAACCGGCCAGCACCGGTACGGAGAGCAGGCCCGTGCCGACGATGCCCGTGGTAAAGAAGATGGCTGCGAAGGAGCCTGCAATGGGGCGTAGCGCCAGCGCCGCCTGCGCAGAGGTCTGGATATCCGTGATGCCGTCGACGTTGAGCGTAGCAGCGGTAGTGGCGAGAATCGCCAGAGCCACCAGATTGGACAGCCCCATTCCCGCCACCGTGTCGATTTCGATCCGATGCAGGGCGCCCGATCCCTGTTGTGGAGCATCGAAGAGATCCCGGCGCTTCGGATGAACGTGCATGTCCTCCACTTCCTCCTCGGACTGCCAGAAGAACAGATAAGGGCTGATGGTGGTACCGAACACGGCGACCACCGCGGTCAGGTAGCCCGCGTTCCAGTGCAGATCGGGAATGACGAGCCGGGTCGCGAGGCGCATCCAGTCAAGATGGACCACTGCCAGTACGGCGAAATATGCGAAGAGCGATAACGTGAACCACTTCAGCACCGCGACATAGCGGGTGTATTGCAGCAGCAGTTGCATGCACACGCAGATCACGGAGAAGAGCAGCACGTACCCCTCAGACGTATTTGCCAGGAATTGTTAAAGGCACCGGCATTTCCGGCAGACTCAAGCTGTTTTGGTATATGTTCGCGACATTCAGCCCACAGACTACGTCGAGGAGTAACTGGGGGACCCGGATCCGATTCCAATTTGCACGGTAAGCGCTCATTAGACGACGTGGCTTGCGCGCGGCGCCGGGGTGTGCGTCAGTCTGTTGAGGCGGCGACCCGCCACGGCAACAAGGCCTCATAGTCGTCGGCGCTGTGTGCAAGCGGGAGTGCCTTGAACAGCGCGACGAGATAGCCGTACGGTTCGACGCTGTTTGCCTTACACGTTTCGATCAGCGAATACAGGTTGGCGGCGGCATTCGCGCCAGCGACACAGTTGGCGGCGCAAAAGCCAGTGCCACGATCTACAGCCTCGTGCTGACGTGCCGTGCCTGCGACGTCGAGCCGTATGACTATCTCCTGCACGTGCTCACCGAGTTGCCGTAGCGCGTGCCCGACGCCGACGTCACGGATCTGCTGCCATTCAATTACGCCCGCTTGCAGCAGGCCAAAGCAAAAACTCCCTGACTGACTTCCACCCTATCCACGCGGACGCCGCCGCTCGATTCCGAGCGCCGCGACGCGACTACGCTCGACCTTCAAAGGCGCGCAAGCTGCCACGCCGTGTGCTGGAATCGTCGCTTACGGATAACCCGTATCGCTGAAGTCCTGAAAGCGTAGCACCGGCCGCCGCGCATGCGCGAGGAACAGCGCCAGCCGCGGGAGTCGCCGCCTGGTGGCCGCAATGGCGTCCGGAACGCGGATGTAGGCGGTTTCTCCCGAGATCCGCCGACTGCTCAATATCTCCGCGTGCACAAGAAGGCCAGCTCCAGTTTAGGTATCGTCAGGTGACAGGGGATAGTCAGATCTTGTTTGGCGATATCCGATCATTATCGGCAGGGTTCAGTTTTTCAGCCTACTTCCGTTAATATGCAATGCATGGATTTAAATGGTTTGGCCGGAAAGCACGCAGGAAGTGGAGCTGGAAAAGGATCACGAGGCGATGGTGCGTCCCGGGTATCGACGGACGTTAAATGCCCGATTATTTTTGAAGTGCTGACTATCGGTTGGTGCCCGAATACAGGATTTTCTGAAGGGAAGTCAAAAAGCATAGATTCCTGGCAAGACTTGTGAAGAAGCATGGTCAATCCGCGCGCAATAACGTTTGACACATGGAACGTGGGCTGGCGATCACGATACGGACAACGATCTGTTCGTGACCCGTCGGCATGGATGATGGCGCGAACCAGTCATACCTCTGTCCGTCGTGTGCGGGTTGATTACGCGGCGTGCAGGAGCCAACTGGCGGTGCGGGGTACGGGGATATATCGTCGTGGTAACAGTGCTGGGATGCATTACTGAGAAGCACAACGTCTGGCTGGTACTCGTGGCCGGGTTACTGTGCGCCGTGGGTTCCTGGGTGACCGCCCGGCTGTTCCAGCGCACGGTGGGCACCGCCGGCATGCAGAAGCTGGGCTGGCATGTCCTGACGGCGATTTCGGCCGGCGTCGCCATCTGGTGCACCCACTTCGTCGCGATGCTGGGTTTCGACGCGGGCGTGCCAGTCAGTTTCGATCCTTTTTTGACGGTCCTGTCCCTGCTGATCGCGGTAGGCGGCAGTACCTTTGGCTTCGCGCTCGCCGGCAGCCGGGTGACCCGGTTCGCGCCCGCACTGGGCGGCGCGATCGTTGGCGTGGCGATCGCCCTGATGCACTACACCGGCATGATGGCCTGGCGGATCGAAGGCATCATTTCGTGGGACGTGCCGTATCTGGTCGCATCAGTCGCATGTTCCGTGGTGTTCGCGGCGGCGGCGCTGGTTTGCGCCATGCGGGCCGGGCCGCATGCGGTCAACCTCATGGCCGTGACGCTCTCGCTCGCCATCCTCACGTTGCATTTCACCGGCATGACAGCGCTGCGCATCACGCCGCTGGTTGTCCCAGGGGCATTCTCCGACCTGGCGGCACTACACACACTTGCGCTGGCGATTGCCGGCCTGTCGCTGGTCATCGTCTGCACCGGGCTCGTGAGCTATCTGAT
The DNA here is from genome assembly GCF_000466765.1 of Burkholderia sp. AU4i. NCBI lineage: Bacteria > Pseudomonadati > Pseudomonadota > Betaproteobacteria > Burkholderiales > Burkholderiaceae > Burkholderia > Burkholderia sp. AU4i. The sequence goes on from NZ_ASSI01000148.1 coordinate 32,854, forward strand.
CGACAGCGATGTGCGGGCCGAATCACTCGAGCATCTGCGCAGGATGGCACTGAGTGACCTGCTGACGGGGCTGCCGAACCGGGGCAGTTTCAACGAGCGCCTGGATCTTGAAATTGTGCTGGCGCGCGAGGCAGGCACGAGACTGGCACTCATCGGCATTGACCTGAACCGGTTCAAGGAAGTCAACGACCTGCGCGGCCATCACGCCGGCGACGAAGTGCTGCGCATCCTCGCGCGGCGCATGACGGGCCTGCTGCGCGAAAACGAATTTGTCGCGCGTATCGGCGGAGATGAATTCGCCGCGATCTGCCGGATGACGGGGGAGGTGACGGCCGAGGCCGGGCTGGAGGATTTTCTGGGCCGCCTCGAAGCAGCCCTGTACAAGCCCGTCAGGCTCGATGAATACGAAGTCGTCACGGGAGGGAGTTTCGGCGTGGCGATCTATCCCGACGATGCGACCAGCAAGCCGGTTCTCATCAACAACGCAGACCTGGCGATGTATCGCGCAAAGACCAGTATGACGCGGTCCGTCTGCTTTTACGAGCCGGCGATGGACGAAATGGTGCGGGCGCGGCGCAACCTCGCCTCGGATTTGCGCGGCGCGCTGGCAGCCACCCAGCTCAGCATCCACTACCAGGTGCAAACGTCGCTGGTGACGGGCGAAACGCGGGGTTACGAGGCGTTGCTGCGCTGGCGGCATCCGGTACAGGGACCGATTCCACCCGCGACGTTCATTCCGCTTGCCGAGGAGAACGGTCTTATCCTCGAGATCGGGGAATGGGTGCTGCGTCAGGCCTGTGCGATGGCCATCTCCTGGGACCCGCCATATCCGGTTGCGGTCAACGTATCGGCCGTCCAGTTCGCGCATGCGAACCTGACGCAGCTCGTCGCCGGCGTGCTGGGCGAAACCGGTCTGCCAGCGCAACGCCTGCAGCTGGAACTGACCGAATCGACCATCTTCGCGGACCGCGGCCGCTCGCTGCGCACGCTGCGGCAACTCAAGGAACTGGGTGTGAGCATCGCGCTGGACGATTTCGGTACCGGCTATTCGTCGCTCGACACGCTGCGCTCATTTCCCTTCGACCGGATCAAGCTCGACCAGTCGTTCTTCAGCGAGGCGGAAGCCAGTCCCCAGGACCGGGCCATCATCCGGGCCGTGCTGGCGCTGGGCAAAAGCCTGGGCATCCCCGTACTGGCAGAAGGGATCGAGACGCAAAGCCAGCTCGCGCTGTTGACCGAGGAAGGTTGCGACGAAGCGCAGGGCTTCCTGTTCGGCCGCCCGGCTGCGCTGGCGGAGATCGTCGGCACTGGCCGCATCAGGCTTGTCGATACGCGTGTCGCCCATTCGGTGCCTGGGAAAGGGGACGCAGAGGGTATCGACAACGGGAAGAGTCCGGGAGCCGAACACGGGCAGACACTGGACAGCACGACGTAAAGAAATGACCCTGATGCAATTACGGATCGCGACACCAGAAGAACCGCCGGGACGAAGTCCTGGATAGCAGCATTACACCAGGGAGGACAATGGCGCCGCGTTTTTCCCCGTTATCCAACCCCTTTCGCGCGAAAAATCGATGATCAATCATCCGGCCGTTCGTACGGAGAGCAGGACCCTGTTAGCTCAGGCTCGCGACGTCACTCTGCCAGAGACGGTCGAACGGCATCTGGCCGCGCGCGGCCTTTTGCCTGTCCGTTCGCTGGAGCAACTACCGCAGCCGCCGTGCGAAGCCGACGTGCTGCTCACGCCCTCGTCCTGGATGAGAGAACTGGCGGCGCCACAACGTGAGCGGCTTTCGGCGTATGGCCGCGCGGTCGGCGCCTGGATCGCGCTCACCGATACACCGGTTGCCTTCGATGAAAGCCTCAACCTGCTCGACCTGGGTGTCGACCACTTCCTCCCTGTACCGACGTTGGAGGATCAGTGGGGGGCACTCATTGACGGCTTGCGTTCGAGGATGCCGCTCCGCCGCGCGGGTCCGCGCGCTGCTCCGATGCCCTGCGAGACCCTGGGCGAAGGCGAGGCGCGTTTTCGCTTCTTTCTCGATAACGTCGAGGAAGGCGTCGTGGTGTGTGCCGACGGGATCATCGTCGACGTAAGCGACCGCTGGCTCGAACTGTTTCGCTGCCGGCGCGAAGAAGCCATCGGCCACCCGGTGCTCGATTACACCAGCCCGAGGGTCGTTCCCATGGCCCGGCAACTGATCGAGGAACGTTGGGCCGAAACCTATGAATCGGAAATGCTGCGCAGGGACGGCACCACCTTCCCGGCCATCGTTCGCGGGCGCGACCAGAGGTTCGGCGGGCGCGAACTGCGGCTGACCACCATCCTCGACATCACGCGACAGAAGGAATCCGAACAGGCCCTGAAGCTGGCCAAGGCCGAGGCCGAACGGGCCTGTCATGCGAAGTCCGAGTTCCTCTCCAGCATGAGCCATGAACTGCGCACCCCGCTTAATGCCATCCTGGGGTTCGCGCAGATACTGGGTAAGCACTCGATCAGCACCGT
>NZ_ASSI01000149.1:0-9719 GCF_000466765.1 Burkholderia sp. AU4i
TGCCTCGACCGCGGCCGGCGCGTCGGGTGCGGCCCGTGCGCACAGTGCCGCGGCGAACCGTTGCAGCGCGAGAACCGAGCCCGCGACGCTCTGGTACTTCTCTCGGCCGATCTGCCCGTCGAGCGTGACGAGCAATCCGGCTTCGCGAGCAAGCGCAAGCAAGGTGTCGATATCGTCCGACGGACGGTTGCCGGCCGGCACGGCCTGGGCGGGCAGGGCGCGTGTGTTGCTCGACGGACGGTTGCCGGTCGGCACGGCCCGGGCGGCCTGGGCGCGCGTTTTGCCCGACGCGCGCCGTTGGCCGTCCCGGCCCGGTAAGTTGCGATGTGCCATGGTTGGTCTCCTGCGCCAGGCCCCGCATGCCGGCTCGACGGCCGGCTGAGCGATGACCTGTATGAACGTTTCGTCCATGTCACCAGTATCGTGGGGCGCCAGTACCCTGCCAAGCAGCGTGCGCTGAAGTCGCTGTCAGGGATTGCGCGGCGCGTATCGGAATCCGCTGACACGCGGGGCGCCGGATCGGCCGTCCGGGCGACGATCCGGCCCGTTCGTTCCGACGAATGGCAGGTGCGTGGCGGAGCGCGCTTGACGCATGATTTCGGCCGGTCTAAGTTCGCCAATGCATCGGCGTGGAGCAGCGTCCCATCGTTCGCCCGCCGCCGGTGCCGCGCCCCGGGGTGGCGTGGCAGGTTTCCAGTTTCGTTCGCGGGCCGCTTGCGCCGCGAATCTTGCGCAGCCGGTTCGGGGACGAATCGGCACGGCGGCACGCAATGTGCCGTTGATCGCGCGCAAACACGTGCCGGCGCATCGCACGCCGCGCGGCCGTTCAGTCTTTAAGCTTCCAGTACCTTCCTCTTTTCGTTCCTCGACTGTCAGGAGTCCGTCGATGTCCAAGGACAATTTGCTCGATTCACTCAAGGAAGCCGCCAGGCAGCGCGCGATCGGCGCGGATCAGTTGCGTGCGATGCTCGACGACGAAGTGCGCGCATTGTCGTCCGACGCGCGGGTGCACGATTACATCCACGTGTTCGCGATCCGGCACCTGCGCGAACGGATGCGCAGGCAGGACGAATTCGCCAACGACACGCGGGCCGACGGGCCGCCCGCGGAAGCCGATCCCCGTCCGGGCCACCGCCTGTAACGGACGCGCGCCGCGACTGGTGGCGCGGGCGCGGCGCGATCCGTCGCCGCGCCACGGCCGGGCTCCAATCGACACGCATGCATCCGTCGACAGAGCACCGGCCTGCCTCAACCTCCTTTCAGACGCCTCCTGCCCGCGCTCGCAGGTACCGCCGTCGCGTCCCGGCGGCGTACGCGCGTGGGGCAGGACGGCGCACTCATCCTGACGATTTGCCAACGATCCGCTGACGCTCGGCATTGCGTTTCATCAGACGTTTCACGGAATTGTCACAGCAGCCTCAAGTAAGCGGCGCGATTGCCGTTTACCCGGTGAATTCGTCCACCGGGCGTTCGCGCTCCCTTACCGAGTCGTTGCCATGTTCTCGTCCATCCGCGCCCGCATCCTCGCCGCGTGCGTCGCCATCGTCGTATTCGCGCTCGTCGCCACCACGCTCATCAACTACTTCATCGCGCGCTCGTACAACGACGACGCGATCGACCGCAACCTGACCTCCGTCGCAAGCGGACACGTGGTCGGGATCGCCGACTGGGTCGCCACCCGGAGCCGGATGATCGCGTCGCTGCAGGATGCCGCGCTGACGCCCGATCCGCTGCCGGTGTTCAAGCAGATGGCCACGGCCGGCGGCTTCACGAACGTCTATGCGGGCTACGCCGACAAGGCGTTCCACTTCTCCGACCCGACCGGCATCCCGCCCGACTACGATCCGACCGGCCGCCCGTGGTACAAGCAGGCCGCGCAGGCCGGCAAGCCGGTCGTCACGCCGCCTTACGTCGATGCCGGCACGGGCAACCTCGTCGTCACGTTCGCGGTGCCGATCCTGCGCGACGGTACGCTGAAGGGCGTCGTCGCCGCCGACGTCGCGATGGACACCGTGATCGCGAACGTCAAGTCGATCCACCCGACGCCCGCGAGCTTCGGGATGTTGATCGACAGCAGCGGCCACGTGGTCGCGCACCCGGACCCGAAGCTCACGCTGAAGCCGGTCGCCGACGTGTCGCCCGAACTCGGCGCGACGAACGGCGCGACGATCGCGGCCGCGACGGCGCCGGTCGAGGTGAGCGTCGGCGGCGACGCGAAGCTGGTGCGCGCGCGCCCCGTGCCGGGCACCGACTGGTACGCGCTGGTGCTGCTCGACAAGAACGAGGCGACGGCCGGGATGCGCTCGCTGCTGACCGCTTCGCTGATCACGCTGCTCGTGATCGTCGGCGTCGCGTCGCTGATCATCGGCGCGATCACCGCGACCGCGTTCCGCCGCCTGTCGCAAGTGCGCCAGGCGATGGCCGCGATCGGCTCGGGCGCTGGCGACCTGACGCAGCGTCTGCCGGCCGACGGCCGTGACGAAGTGGCCGACATCGCACGCTCGTTCAACAGCTTCGTCGACAAGCTGAACGACGTGATGCGCGAGATCCGCGATGCGAGCGAATCGGTGCGCACGGCCGCGAACGAGATCGCGGCGGGCAACCAGGACCTGTCGTCGCGCACGGAATCGGCGGCGGCGAGCCTCGAGGAAACGGCCGCGTCGATGGAAGAGATCACCGCGACCGTCGGCCAGTCGGCGGCCGCCGCCGGCCAGGCCGACGAACGCGCGGCAGCGGCATCGCGGATCGCATCGCACGGCGGTGTGGTCGTGTCGGACGTCGTCGCGACGATGGAGAAGATCGAGGAAGCGTCGGGCCGGATCGGCGACATCATCGGCGTGATCGACGGGATCGCGTTCCAGACCAACATCCTCGCGCTGAACGCGGCCGTCGAAGCGGCACGCGCGGGCGAGCAGGGCCGCGGCTTCGCGGTGGTCGCCCAGGAAGTGCGCAGCCTCGCGCAGCGCAGCGCGCAGGCCGCACGCGAAGTGAAGGTGCTGGTCGAATCGACGGTCGCGAGCGTGTCGGCCGGGTCCGGGCAGGTGCGTCAGGCCGGCGATACGATGCGCGAGATCGTCTCCAACGTGGCGAACGTGACGACGATCATCTCCGAGATCACGCACGCGGCGAACGAGCAGACGCGCGGCATCCAGGAAGTGAATCGCGCCGTGACGCAGCTCGACGAAATGGTGCAGCAGAACGCGGCGCTCGTCGAACAGTCGACCGCCGCCGCGACCGCGCTGCAGTCGCAGGCGAACGCGCTCGCGACCACGGTCGGGCGGTTCAAGGTCGCGTAATCATGTTGCGCCACGCGCAGCCGCGGCATGCGGTGCGCGGGCGATACGGCCGCGCCGCTCAGGAGCGGCCGTTGTCGCGCATCAGCGCGAGCCGGTTGTAGAGCGTTTTCAGGCTGATGCCGAGTGCTTTCGCGGCGCGCGGCTTGTTGCCGTCGAAGTGGCGCAGCGTCGCCGCGATGAAGCGCTGCTGCGCATGGTGCAGCGTCGCGCCGAGCGGCAACGCCATCGTGTCCTCCGACAGACGCTCGGGCGGCACCGCCGGCTTCGGCAGCGTGACGTCGATGCCTTCGTCCGACAGGATGTACGCGCGCTCGATCGTGTTGTGCAGCTCCCGCACGTTGCCGGGCCACGAATACGCGCGCAGTGCCGCGATCGCTGCGTCGGTCAGCCGCTTGTGCGCGTGGTGCCGTGCGTTGAGCGTGTCGACAAACTCCAGCGCGATCGTCTCGACGTCGCTGTCGCGCTGGCGCAGCGGCGGCACGTACAGCGCGAACGCGGCGAGGCGATAGAACAGGTCCTCGCGCAGCCGGCCGTCGCGCACGGCTTCGGCCGGGTTGTGGCGCGTGGCCGACACGATGCGCACGTCGAGCGGAATCGGCTCGGTGCCGCCCACCCGGACGATCGCATTCGATTCGATCGCCCGCAGCAGCTTCACCTGCAGCGACGCGGGCATTTCCGCGATCTCGTCGAGCAGCAGCGTGCCGCCGCGCGCGGCTTCGAAGAAACCCTCCCGCTGCGCGATCGCGCCGGTAAAGCTGCCCTTTTCGTGCCCGAACAATTGTGATTCGGCGATATCGGGCGGAATCGCGCCGCAGTTCACGGGCACGAACGGGCCGTCCCGTCGGGCACTGAGATCGTGCAGCCGGCGCGCGACGATATCCTTGCCGACCCCGCTTTCGCCGGCAATCATCACGCTGGCGCGGGTCGGCGCAATTTTTTCGATGCGGCCGAGCAGCGTGCGCACCGCGGACGAGCGGCCCGACAAACGGCGGCCGTCTGCACGCTGCTTCGAACGGTTTGCGGTATCTCCCATCGGCATTAGCGGGTCGTTTTGAAAATCGGCATCACCCGTTCCGTTGATTGCAATATTTATCATCGACATCGAAACGACCACGAAGGTGCCTCGGAATAGAAATTTCCAATGTGTGTAGCGGGGGCGGAAGAAACAGGCCATCGATTCACGGCACGAATCGCGGCACTTCCGGGATCCAGGGGCACATCGGTGCTTTTTTACAGGGCGCCGATGAAAAAGACGGTCGCGACGCCTTGTGCCGATGCGTACCTCGATACCAGCCGGAGCCCGACCGGCCGCGGCCTTAGGAGCAGCCAGGCTGGCTGGCGCCGGCCGGGCGCCTGAAACACGCATCGGGCATGTCGCTTGCGGGTGCCATCAGGCTCGCCCGGCACGCTCGACGGCAGGTCGGTCGACAAGCGGCATGACGCCGTGCGACGGGAGCCGGCGCGAGGCAAGGATGCAATGAGGACCCTGACCCGTGAGCTGTTACGGCAGGGTGCATGGGTCGTGCTGGCCGTCGGGCTAGCGTCCGCGCTGCAGGCGTGGACGGTTCGCGTCGTCGGCGAGCACGCGCCATTTGCGCCGCTGCCTTTTTATGCAGGCGTTGCGGCCGTCGCATGGCTGGCGTCGTTCGGCGGCGGCCTGGTCGCGGCCGCCGCGAGTGTGGCCGTGATCTGCGCGCTCTGGTGGCGCAATGCGCCGCTGACCACGCTGCTCGAGCAAGCCGGCGCGTTCGTCGCGATCAGCTTCGTCGAGTGCGTGCTCGTGATGGCCGTGAAGCCGCTGCTCGCGAGCGATCGTCTCCGCGAAATCCATGACGATAGCGACGCCGGTGCCCGCGAGCCGGATGGCGAGCCTTCGCCGGCCGCGCGCGTGCCCGTACCCGACGACGTCCTGCTGCGCCGGGTGGTCGACGCGTCGCCCGACGCGATCGTCGGCGTCGATACCGCACACCGGATCACGAGCTGGAACCCGGCCGCGCGACAGATCTTCGGCATCGATGCGGCGCAGGCCATCGGGCTCGACGTCGCCGAACTGATCGCGCCGCGCTGGTTGCGGCGGCATCCGCTGCCCCGATCGTTCGCGACGCTGCGTGCGCCGGTCGGTCCGCTCGACGTGCTGTGCGTGCGACGCGACGGCGGCCGCTTTCGCGCGACTTTCGCCGCGTCGCCGATCGTCGATGCGCGGGGCGACTGCACGGGGCTGTCGATGACGCTGCGCGACGCGCACGAACGGCGTCGCGGCGAGCGACGCACCATGCGCTCGCTGCGCGGCGCACGCGACGCACGCGCACAGGCGGACGCTTCAAACCGGCTGAAGGACGAACTGCTCGCCACGGTGTCGCACGAACTGCGCACGCCGCTGAACGTGATCTACGGCTGGGTCGAGGTCCTGCGCAACGTCGACGGCGAAGGGCTCGCGCAACAGGCGGTCGACGCGATCGACCGCAGCGCGCGATCGCTGTCGCACATGGTGGCCGACCTGCTCGACGCGTCGTCGCTGGCGACGGGCCGATTGCGCCTCGAGCGCGTGCCGGTCGATCTCGTGCTGATCGTGCGCGATGCCATGCGGGAACTCGACGCGACGGCGCAGGCGAACGGGCTCGACCTGTCGACGAAGTACGAAATGGCGACCTGCGTGATTCCGGCGGATCGCGAGCGCGTGCGCCAGATCCTGTCGAACCTGCTGTCGAACGCGATCAAGTTCACGCCGTCCGGCGGCCGCGTCGTCGTGTCGCTGACCCGGGCCGGCGAGCGCGTGCGGCTGTCGGTCGCCGACACGGGCCAGGGCATTGCGCCGGAATACCTGCCACACCTGTTCGAGACGTTCAGCCGGCCCGAACGCGCATTCGCATCGCCGAGGCGCGGCCTCGGGCTCGGCCTGTCGATCGTGCGCAACATCGCGCAACTGCACGGCGGCGAGGTCGTCGCGACGAGCGCGGGCACCGGGCGCGGGACGACCGTCACGGTCACGCTGCCGGCCCGGTGGGATGCCGACGATCCTGCCGAGGACCTGCTGCACGCGGCCGGCACGCCGGATACGGTAGCGCTCGACGGCCGGCGCGTGCTCGTCGTCGACGACGACGCGACCTCGCGCGCGAGCCTCGCCGCGGCACTCGAAACGATGGGCGCGCAGGTGTCGACCGCGCAATCGGGGCACGACGCACTCGAAGTGGTGGAACAGGATGCGCCGAACGTCGTGCTGTCGGATCTCGCGATGGCGGACGGCGACGGTTTCTGGCTGCTCGACCGCATCCGTCATTTGCCGGGTGGCAGCGGGCGTCTGCCCGTCGTCGCGGTCACGGCGCACGCCGGCAACGCCGACCGGCACCGCGTGATGGCCGCTGGCTTCGACGCGTATCTGTGCAAGCCGGTGGACATGCCGACGCTGGCGAGCGTGATCGCCGATGTCGCGCCGGATGCCGGGCACGATCGGAACCCGCATGACCGGTAGCGGCAGGTAGCCGGGGCATCCGGCGCTATCGACGTGCAGGTTCGCCATCGTGTGGCCGAACTGACGGGCAACGTATCCGACGAACGGCGGCGCGCGATCGCGGTCTGCGTCGTGCACGACGTCGGCTGCGTGAGCGGCGTACTCGACCGGCGGCAGATCCGCCGGAAGCAACGTGACGCACCGGCAAAGCACCGGGCCGGTCGCGCGCCGCGTGCGCGCGGCCCGACCCGGTACTTTGCCGGGCAGGAGGGATCGACATGGACACCATCATTGCCGGCCGTTTTTCGACGCTCGGGCAGGCGCAACACTGCGTGGAGCGGCGCCCGGCGTGACGGGAACTCGCGCGACCGGCGCGTTCGATCGAGACACACGGAGGTCGCGATGAAAGCAAACCGAACCCGCCGGCCGGCGGCGACCGTGCTGGCCGCGGCCGTCGGCCTGCTGGCCGTCGCGTTCCCGCCGGCCCAGGCGTCGCCCGCTTCGTCGGCGCAGGTCGGGCCCGGTGTGATCCGCCCCGGCACGACGGCCGACGAGGCCGGCATGACGCAGCGGCCGACCGGTATCGATGCCGAGTTCGTCGACAAGGCCGGCATGATCGGCAAGGTGGAGCGGCAGGCCAGCCAGCTCGCGCTCGACCGCTCGTCGAACCCGGACGTGAAGGCGTTCGCGCGCCGGATGGTCGACGATCATCGACGGATCGCCGGCGAATTGCAGCAACTCGGGGCGGCCAAGGGCCTGCCGGTGCAGTCGCGGATGCTCGTCGATCCGGCCGTCACGGCATTGAGAACCAGGGAAGGGCGCGCGTTCGACACGGCCTATGTCGCGCTGGCGGGCCCGCGCGCGCATGAAGCGGCGATCCGTCTCTACGAAGCGGAGGCACGGAACGGCCGCGATCCGCAGCTTCGCGCGTTCGCGGCCAACACGCTGCCGATGCTCAACGCGCATCTGGCGGCCGCCCGGCAACTCGAACGGACGGTGGCGGCCGCGCACTGACCGGCGTGACCGACGATCGCGTTACCGCTTGCCGCCTTTCGTACCTTCCGGACCTTCCGGCGACGCCTCGTACGGCGGCGAGTCGAGCGCCGTTTCGCCTTCCTCGAGGAGCCAGTACGGCGAACTGCCGTAGTATGCGTGCAGCGCCTCGGCCCAGTCCGGATCGGCCATTGCCGGCCAGCGATTCCTGTCGAAGCCGGGGGCTTCGCGCACCCGTTCGGTGGCCACGGGCAGCACGAAGCATTGGCGCTCGACGTCGAGCACGAGTACGTTCCACGGCACCGCGAGCAGCTTGTCGCCGATCCCCGGCTCGCCGCGTGACGAAACGACCGCATACGCGATGCGGCCGGAACGCACGTCGAGCATGATGTCGTCGATCTGGCCGATGTCGTCGCCGTCCATCGTCAGCACGCGATCGCCTTCGAGCGTGCGGGCGGCCATCACGTCGGGCCCCGGCCCGCCGCCGGCCGTGCGGCGGTCGTTGCCGACGATGCGCGTGTCGTCGCGCGACGGTCTGTCGGTTGTCATCGAACACCTCCTGGTCGAAGCGGCACCCGGGCGGGTCGCCGATATGAACGGCGCCGGTCAGCGCCGGCGCGGCAGCGACACGTCCTCGAGCGTATTGGCCAGTTCGTCGCGCTCGGGGCCGCCCGCGCGCGTCGCGATGTCGCCGAGCGACACCATGCCGACCAGCCGCCGGTGACGGTCGAGCACCGGCAATCGATGCAGTTGCACGTCGGCCATCCGCTGCTGGACGTCGCCGACACCGTCGTCCTCGACGCACCATTGCACGGGCATGGACGCAACCGCCTGCACCGGCGTATCGAACGAATGGCCGTGCGACAGCCCGCGCACCGCAAGGTCGCGGTCGGTCACGATCGCGACGAGTTCGTCGCCGTCGCAAACGGGCAGTACGCCGATATCGAAGCGCCGCATCAGCTCGGCCGCGTGGCGAATCGTGTCGGTCGGCGCGACGCACACCACGTCGCGCGACATGATCTCGGTGACGCGATACATGAAGCCTCCTTCGTGAGCGGGACGATGTGCAAGCAGATGGCGTGCCGCGCGCGTAACTCACACGCCGGGGCACGCGCCGGGACACACTCCGGGCCTCGACGGCCATGCGACGGAGAAATTTGCCAGCCCGCTTGTACATCTTCCACGGCGCAAGCCGCGAACGGGCCGTACAGGTGTCAGTGGCCGATGCCCGTCATCGCGACGATCGCGAGCACCACTGCGCTTTCGATTGCCGCCAGCGCCGCGACGCCGGCGGCGCCGCTGATTTCATGCCATCTGCGTTCAAGGCGTTTCATCAGATCTACTCCGGATTGCTCCGGCGCGCCGCTGCGCCGCCGCGCAGCGCGAGCCGGGTGCCGCCGTCAGCCGTGATCGCGGGGCGGGGAAGGAACGTGCGGCGCGCGGCGTTCGTGCTCGCCGGACGGCCTGGCAGGATCGATACGGGTCGCGCCGCCAACGGCGGGCGGGTCGCTGGCCGGAAACGTCTCCTCGAGTCCCTCGTCGATGCGCTCCTCCGTCTTGTCTTTCGACGGCGGGCGCGACGTGGCGAGCCAGAGCAGTCCGGCAGCCGGTGGCACGGCGTGGTGGCGGCCGGGGGCGTGAACGGTCATGGTCGAACCTCCTTGATGACGATTGAAGGCGCAAGCGCCGTGCCCGTCATGCATCGGCGGTACGGCGCTTGCGCGCCGGGGGCGGCGGACGGGGGGCGGCCACGCGGCACGCGCCGTCGGCGGGAACGAGAGGACAACGTGATGGATGCATCCAGGGAAAGGATACGTTACGACGCGAACGTATGCGGCGGCGATTTCGGTCACGTGCGCGAGCGCTTCGACACGTGGAAACGCGAATCGCTGGTCTACCGGCCCGAGCGGCGCATGTTCGACGGCAAGGACGAGATGCGCGAACTGAACCGTACCGTCTACGACGGCCCGGCGCGCGCGCAG